>CAZGWS010000092.1:0-11250 GCA_964528805.1 uncultured Lentimicrobiaceae bacterium
GATAAGCCTGTGCCGGCAGCAAGCCCGTATGACAATACACCTATCCACGGCTTATCCTTGTACACTTTCGACATAAAAGAGGCAATTGCAAAAGCTGCCATGGTGTGCCCCGACGGGAAAGCATCATAGCCCCAACCTTTAAACGGACCTTCCCATAAGTATGGATTTGGCGGACTGTCCTGATAAGGTCGATGCCGATGAAAGAATTGCTTAACAACCTCTGACGTAACTGCTGCCATAATAAAAGCCTGTGTGCCCCCAAGTGCAATTTGTCGTGCCTTTTTGTTATCGGCAGCAAGTCCATAAACGTAATACCCCCCCAAAAGTAATGCGGGGTAAACGCCACTTCCGAGGGGCTCAAATATATATTTCGATGTAAAATCGAGAGTGTTATTTTTATTACTTTGGAATACGTCTCTTACATCATCATCAAAAAAGTAAAGTGCAGTTCCTGCAATAGCAACCGATCCTCCAATTATCCATTGCTTTTGTTTCCAGTGTAGCGGACCTGTTACTATTTTTTTTGTTGATGTCCAATACGATTTTATATACTCCCTGTCGGGTTTGTATGAGTAGTTGACAAAATCGGTTACTTGAGTATATAAGCTCGAAGACAATAAGTTAGCAGTAAAAATAAGTATGACAACACGGATTATGCTAATATTTATTTTATGCTTTATCATCAATTATTCTCAAGTTTTTTAGCTTTTGTCCAATAAGTTTCCATTTCTTCAAGGCTCATGTCTTCAAGGTGGTAGCCCTTTGCGGCTGCTTGTTTTTCAATATATTGAAATCTGCGAATAAACTTACGATTAGTTTTTTCGAGGGCATCTTCGGGGTTAACGCCAACGTATCTGGCATAATTGGTAATGGCAAAAAGTAAATCGCCAAGCTCGTTTTCTATTTTATGTTTTTCGGAGTTGTTGTCAACCTCATATTTAAGTTCATGTAGTTCTTCAATAACTTTATTCCACACATCATCTTTTTTCTCCCATTCAAAGCCTACCCCTTTTGCTTTCTCCTGAATACGAAATGCTTTTACTAATGGTGGTAACGAACCAGGCACTCCTTCCAGAACGGACGAGCGACCTTCCTTCAGTTTTAATTTCTCCCAATTGTTAAGCACATCGTTAGCATCGCTGACAACCGCATCGCCATAAATATGTGGATGCCTGTGTATTAATTTCTTTGCTATTTTGTCAAGTACATCTTTAATGTCGAAGCTATTAGTCTCTGAGCCCAATTTCGCATAAAAAACAATGTGCAACATTAAATCGCCAAGTTCACCTGCAATTGAGTCCATGTCATTATCGAGTATGGCGTCAGAGAGTTCATAAACTTCTTCGATAGTGAGATGCCGCAAACTCTCAAAAGTTTGCTCTTTGTCCCATGGGCATCTACTTCTAAGGTCATCCATGATTAACAAAAGTTTTTTAAATGCTTCTAATTTTTCTTGCATTGTTTATGTGAAGTTTAGTTGAGGATATTAGCTTAAGTGGCTTGTCTAATAACCATTATTTATGTGAAATTATGCAAGTGAGCTGTTTGTGTATGAAGTATTATTATTAACTTTACAGATTAGCAGTATTATAATTCAATAAACGAAATAAGCTGACCGCTGGTATATGGTTTTGAGATGTACAAGTCGATACCGGCTTCTTTAAACCTCTCTTCATCACCGGGCATAGCAAAAGCAGTAACAGCTATAATTTTAATCCTTTTCCAACCATTGGCTTTTTCCATATTCCTAATTTCGGCAGTAGCTTCTATACCATTCATTATAGGCATCTGTATATCCATTAAAACTACATCATACTCATTATTTTTATAAAACGCAACACCAACTTTGCCATTTTCGGCAACATCGCAAGTGTATCCCTTTATTTTAAGAACAGCCATTGCAAACTTTTGGTTCAGGATGTTGTCTTCTACTAATAAGATATGTTTTGTTTTCTGTTTAGCCTTCATTTAAGAAACTGTTTTTTTACAATTATTTTATTACGTTGCCCATTATGCGTAAAAGGCTGCAAGTTATTAAATATTTCAATTGAATTTATAAAGTATTGCTAATTTTATGTAAAAGAGACTTCATTTGTCCTTCTAAACGAAGCTTGATCAGTGAAGAATTTCATCAATGTTATTTTCACAATGAGGTCCCTTATTTGTTGTCCTACTGAACGAAGCCTACGAAGTGAAGAACCTCACCAATGCAATCATAACAACATAAGATCATTCGTACTGTTCAGGATGACAAAAAACCACAATTTTGTCATTTTTTATTAATTAATCAGATTATCTTTGCCACACTAATATTAAAAGTAAACGTTGCGATATATTAAGTTAATATCATTTGTATTATTGGTTTTGGTGTTTAATTGTACTGCAATTTCTCAACCCGAAAAGCCCGGAACTGTAAATAATTTAACCGCTGAGTTCAATCTGCAATATGGTTTATTAATGAGCCATCATCTAGAGTTAGATGCTTTTAGGTCACACTTTACTGCTTTCGAGATAAATTTACAAAAGGCTACCTTCGGCAAACATCGTTGGGAGGCTGAGTATAATTATCCGTTAATTGGTATTAGTTTGTGGTATTCGGGGTTGGGTGGCTTTAAAGAAATAGGCTCTGCAATTGCGGTGTTCCCCACCCTCAATTTACCACTGATTGGCAACCAAAGTCAATCATTAAATTTTAAAATAGGTTTGGGTGTAGGTTATCTTACAAATCGCTTTGACAGAGTATATAACTATAAAAATTTCGCCATTGGTTCGCATTTTAATATTGCGGCAAGTTTATTTATCGAATACAGGCATATTATATCAAAAATGTTAACCTTTACAACAGGAATAGGTTTATCACATTTTTCAAATGGATCGATGAAGACGCCAAATTATGGACTCAATATACTTACCGTCAAGATTGGTGTTTCGTCGTATTTGAGTAACCCAAACTCAACGCTTAGTCAAAAACTACTTCCTAAACTATATCCTTTCGAGTTTGATGGACGAAAATATCTGAGTATTGAATTTGCAATGGCTGCCGCCTTTAAGGATATGAGTGAACAGTATGGAAAGAAATACTATGTGCTATCTGCTTTTGCTAATATTATGGCTCGCATTTCATATAAAAGTAAATTTGGTGTTGGTGTTGATTTTACTAACGACGGCTCTGATAAACAGGTTCTTAAATTAAAAAATATTAATATTGTAAATAATATGCAACTAACTAAAATAGGTGTAAATGCTGCGTACGAAATTGTTATGGCACGCCTATCGGTTTTGATGAATTTAGGATTGTACATTAGTGGTATGGATAGGAGTGAAGGTGAAACGTATCAGCGGTTTACATTAAAATATCTTGCAGGTGAAAGGCTATTTGCAAATATTGTTTTAAGTACCCATTTAGGTAGAGCTGAGTACGTTGGATTTGGTGTGGGTTATCAGTTAAAATTTATCTATAAACGTAAAATTAAACATAATTGAAAAGGCTATTTCTAATATTAGTTTTAGTTTCGTGTTTGCTTGTATCTTGTAAAAAGGATAGCGGTGTCGGCTGCTTTAATACAACCGGTAATATTAAAACCGAATTGCGGAGTATTGCCGGCTTTAACACAATACTGCTTCGAGATAATGTTAACCTTATACTTAAAAAATCTAATGCTAACAGCGTAGTTGTAGAGGCAGGTTCAAATCTGATAAACGGTATTGTTACAGATGTTAATAATAACGGTGTTCTTGAGATTAGAAATGATAATAATTGTAATTGGATTAGAAGTTTTGATAACCCTGTAAATGTGTATTTGAATTATGTAGATATCGACTCCATTCAATATCGCTCCATTGGTAATATTACCACAGATAATGTGTTGCAGACTGATAGCCTGTGGATTATGGCACATGAAGGGGCAGGTGTTATTAATCTTAATATTGATGTTCGTACCCTTTATTGCGCTTTGCATTATGGAACGCTCGATATTATTTTAAGTGGTAAAAGCGGATTGTCATATGTGTATTCTGCAAGTTTTGGACTAATAAATATGCTAAGTTTGAAATCTAATTTTGTATATATTGATAGCAGAAGTAGTAATGATACTTATGTATGGGCAGACATACATCTTGGTGCAACCATCGAAAATATTGGAAATATTTACTATCAAGGTAATCCGGAATCTGTTTCTTTCGACAAACTGGGACCGGGTGAATTAATCAGGTTACCGGATTAACGGTAACAATTTATCCTACAACTTATCAATCCTTAAAAATACATTCCAGTAACTTTCTCTTGTCATATCCGACCAATGTATCTGATAATACCGATACTGAAATGTTTGTATTTGACACATTACAATCAATATTAAAATTACTGAAATATATATTCTTCTGAAAATTTTTAATTTTATTCCCTTTAAAGATATAGCGAGCAGAATCATAAAAACGGGTATGTATTCAACATAAACTCTTGATGAAAAGCTACCTCCATAATACCACATCCACCATGATGAAAAAATATAAGTAATTAGAAATAGAAATCCGAATACGGTATAAAACTCAAATCGTGAATTCTTCCATAAATAGTAACCACCGGTAAGCGATACAAGGTAAATAGGAGTGTAAAGAAATAATCCTTTTTTATAACTGAAAAGAATGTTAAAGATGTGTGGTGAAAGGAAGTTAAACCCTTCTGCACCATACGAATCGATGAAAAAATAACCTGTTGATATTTTGTAAATTATTGTTTGTATGGAGATAATTCCAAAGAATAGTACCAATGCTAATGCCAGTCGGAATTTTTGATAATATATCTCTGTCAAACCTTTTTTTAAACTACGAGAACTTCCGGCAATAAACGGTAGAATAGTTAGTATTAAACCATTTACTGGACGTATTAAAACTACCATGCCAAATATTATTGCAATTATTAGTATGTATTTTTTATTGTAAGTTGAGAAGTATTGTTTAGAATAAAAAATCAACATTGATATAAAAGCAAACGAAAATATGTGCGACATACCGGGTTCACCTACTGTATAATAAAATAAATTTGTGCCAAATACCGCAGTTATCAAGGTTAACGATATATACCACTCGTTTATCAGATATTTTTTAAGTGTTAAATTAAGAAACAACAACCCGATAAATAAATAAAATAATGCCGCAACACTCACCGCTACAGGATAAGCTTTTGAGTAACCGTCAGCATCAAGTTTTAGTACCTTTGCATAGATGTGGGCAATGGCAAAAAATGGTAGTTCTGCAACAGCAGTTCCACAAAAATATTTATCTATTACCCTGCCATGACCACTGCTACGGTAGTCGTAATATAAATTTTTGTTATAATATTTTTCCTTTTCAATTTTGTCAAAAAAGCTAAAATTCAAATCATTATAAATAAATATTGCCGGCAAATACGAATAATATCCTTTACCGTCTGCTTCAACAATACCTTTCCAATTATCTTTCCCCCAATTAAGGTTTGACGAAATAATTGTCATTATCACCATTATTATGAATAGTGTTATTTCCGACGCATTTGCTTTGATTTTCAAAATAAATATTGTTTTTGTAGTATCAAATTGTGTGTTAATCTGTTCAAATAAAAAATTGTTTTAACAAAAGTTGCCTATCCGCTACCGGATAGTAACTGTAATTGAGGCTTCAAAAATAACATTATTAGCTAATTTTTACGATATTTGTATTTTTTAGTATGAATTCCAATAAATATTATGAGTGAAACAAATGAAAACGTTGATCGTTTACCGAAATATCTTAATAGCTATATTGTTAAACAAAATTATTCTGATTATACTGCTGTTGACCACGCTGTATGGCGATATATTATGCGAATTAACCTAAATAAACTTGCTGATAAAGCACATAGTTCGTATGTTGATGGTTTGAAAAAAACTGGAATTAGTTTGGAAAAAATTCCCAATCTGAATGACATGAACAGGATGCTCTCTAAAATTGGATGGGGTGCAGTTTGTGTTGATGGGTTTATTCCTCCGGCAGCCTTTATGGAGTTTCAGGCATATAAAGTGTTGGTTATTGCCGCCAACATCCGCAACATAGCACATGTAGGTTACACTCCTGCTCCTGATATTGTTCACGAAGCTGCCGGTCATGCCCCCATAATTGCTAACCCCGAATATGCTGAATACCTACGCCTTTTTGGCGAAATAGGAAGTAAAGCCATCCGCTCGAAAAGAGACTTTGACTTGTATGAAGCTATTCGCAGTTTGTCAATAATTAAAGAAAATACGGATGCCACAAAACAGGAAATAATTGATGCTGAAAAAAAAATTGAATCTATCCAAAGTGATATGGGTGAACCCTCTGAGCTTGCAAGAATAAGAAACTTGCATTGGTGGTCTGTTGAGTATGGCTTGATTGGTGATATTGATGATCCGAAAATTTATGGTGCCGGACTTTTGTCGTCAATAAGCGAAAGTGGCACATGCTTAAGCAGTGATGTTAAAAAACTGCCCTATAGTATCGATACTGCTGATTATAGCTTCGATATCACAACAAAACAACCCCAACTTTTTGTAACTCCAAATTTTACTTTTTTAAGTGCTGTACTCAATGAATTTGCCGATAATATGGCACTGCGAAAAGGTGGTTCAAAAGGCGTACAAATGGCAATAAATTCAAATGCACTCGCTACCTGTGAGCTTAGCTCGGGATTGCAGATTAGTGGGGTTTTTTCTGATGTTTACACCACCCCGGATGGGAGGGTTGCTTATATTAAAACAACTGGTCCTACAATACTTTGCGAAAGAGAAAAAATACTTATTGGACATAGTGCTGCAATGCACAAAGACGGCTATGGAAGCCCTGTGGGAAACCTGATAGGTGCACCAAAGGCATTGGAAGATATGCGCCTCAAAGAATTAGATGAGTTGGGCATAATTATTGGAAAACACAATACACTAAATTTTGAAAGTGGTGTTAAAGTAACAGGAGTGCTTCATCGTGTGCGTAAAAATATATATGGAAAAATATTATTATTAACCTTTAGTAATTGTACCGTAACATATAACAATCAGTATCTTTTTAAACCTGAGTGGGGTACATACGATATGGGTGTGGGTCAGCGTGTGATTTCAGTATTTGCAGGCGTTGCAGATAGAAATGAATATGAATCCGATTTGTTCGTTTCGCCTACCGCAACGATCCAAAATAACGGTGTAGATGTAGAGTATAATAAACTATATCAGATGGTTATGGATGTTAGGGAAAGTAAAAAGGACTTTGAAGCACTTTCAGATATATTTCAAGAAATTAAGAATAAATATCCCCGTGATTGGCTGCTAAGCCTCGAAATTTATGAGCTTTGTTATCAAAATCTTGGCATGAGACACCCACTTACGCAAAAAGTGCATTACTATTTACAATCTTTTACTTCCTTAAATAGCGACAGTAAAAAGTTAATTTATGATGGACTTAATTTAATTGATAGTTCACTATGATAACTCTATTTTTATTAGTACAAATAAAAAAAGTATGAATATAATTATAACCGGAGCAAGCAGCGGAATTGGTTACCAAACTGCTGTTGAAATAGCACATACCGGTGAGCATAGCATAGCTGTTATATCAAGAAACGAAGAAAAACTGCAAGCTTTAAAAACTGATATCGAATTAACAACAAAATCGAAAGTTTATGTGCTGTCTTTTGATTTGGCAAATGGCAATTTTAATGTTTTACTATCACAAATAGAAAAACACTTTAAACTATCAGAAAGAAACTATATCGACGTGCTGGTAAACAATGCCGGTTATCTCGTTAACAAACCTTTTGTTGATTTAACAATGGACGACTGGCAAAACACGTTTGACGTAAACTTATTTAGTTCTGTAAAACTCATAAAAATGCTATTCCCTTATTTTAACCGTAAGGCATCATCGCATATTGTAAATATTGCGTCCATGGGTGGTGTTCAGGGTACTATTAAATTTCCTGGATTATCAGCATATAGCAGTAGCAAAGCAGCAGTAAATGTGTTTACCGAATCGTTGGCAGCAGAGTTTCAGGATGAGAATATTAAAGTAAATGCCATCAATCCGGGTGCTGTTGGCACACCCATGCTTAATAAGGCTTTCCCCGGTTATAATGCACCTGTTACGGCACAACAAATGGGTAACTATATTGCCCAATTTGCCTTAACGGGTCACAATTTAATGAACGGGCGAGTTATACAAGTTAGTCTGAGTAATTAATAAATTTTTTGGAAATAAACATAGTACACAACAGTACTTGCCACACATCTAATTTTATATTGAAAAAACTAATTAAATAATGAATAAGATATTAATTATTGATGATAAAAATGACAACTTGACATCAATAAAAGCAGTATTGTTAAATAATATGCCTGATTGTGAGGTAATAACATCATTATCGGGGAATGGCGGAATTGAACTCGCCATTGCCGAGCAGCCCGATACTATATTACTTGATGTGATAATGCCGGTAATGGATGGTTTTGAGACTTGTACTATATTAAAGAAAGAAAAAACTACAAGCCACATCCCGGTAATAATGCTAACGGCAATTTGTATCGATTCAAAAAGTCGAATAAAGGGTTTGGAGATGGGTGCTGATGCTTTTTTGTCAAAACCGATAGATGCCGCTGAGCTTATTGCACAAATTAATGTTATGCTCAGAATAAAACGAGCTGAAGATGCACTTCGCCGCGATAAAAGTAAACTCAGGAAAAACCTTGACACTAATATTGTTAAGCTTAGTGAAGTTGAACAAAAATACAAAGCTCTTTACGACTTTGCACCAATCGCTTACCAATCGGTTGATGAAGACGGCAGATTGATAAGCGTTAATCCCGAGTGGCTTAAAGTTCTTGGATATAAAAAACAAGAGGTAATAGGTAAGTGGTTTGGCGATTTTATCCATGCTGATTACATTAATGAATTTGAAAAAAGTTTTTCTACTCTTAAAAAATATGGAGTTATTACTAACATACATTCTAAATTTAAAAACAAACATGGTTACTATTTTGATGTTTCTTTTAATGGATCAAGCATATATGATAGCAAAGGGAAATTTATTAAATCTCTCTGTGTTTTCCACGACATAACCAAACAAAAATCTGCCGAGAATATTCAAACAATACATCTAAACCTCATCAACTATTCACAGTTCCATAGTATTGAGGAATTTTTGCGTGAATTTCTTGATAATGCAGAGAAGTTAACCGATAGCAAAATTAGTTTTTTTCACTTCGTTGAAGACGATCAAACTACTCTGTCAATTCAGGTTTGGTCAACTAATACGATTAGCAACCTGTCTTTCGTAAATAAGGATGATCGGCATTATTCTATTCAAAAAGCAGGTGTTTGGGTAGATGCCATTAGGCAACGCAAACCTGTTATCCACAACGATTACGCAAGTCTGAAACATAAAAAAGGTCTTCCCAAAGGGCATATACCTATTGTACGTGAGCTCGTTATCCCGATTATCCGTGCGGATAAAATTCTTGCGATTGTAGGTGTTGGAAATAAACATACCGAATATGACGAGAATGATATTGCTATTATTCAACATCTTGCTGATGCTTGTTGGGATATTGTACTGCATAAACAAGCCAACAATAAACTCCGTGAGAGTGAGGAGAGATATCGTAGTGTTGTAAATGCTTCGCCTGATGCTATTATAATACACTGTGAAGGTAAAGTAGTATTTGTAAATAAAAGTACAATTGATATGTTTGGGGCAAAACATGAAGATGATCTGATAGGAAAATCAGTAATCGATTTTGTTCATCCTGATAACAAAAGATTAGCAATAAACAGGATTAAAAAAATGTATAGTACAGGTTTGCCTTCACCAATGGTGGAAGAGATGATATTAAAATTGGATGGTTCCATGTTTTATGCTGAGATATCGGTTGCTTTTACATCTTACAAGGGCAAGTTTGCTTCGCAAATATTATTGCACGACATTACTAATAGAAAAAAAGCAGAGAGCAGTCTGCTAGAGAGTGAAACTCGTTTTAAGAAAGCTACCTTACTTGCTCCTAACCCTATTATGATTCACAATGAAGATGGTGAAGTTTTGCAGCTTAGCAGGGGCTGGACAAAATACTCAGGCTATACAATTGATGATATTCCTACTATTGAAAGATGGACAGAAAGAGCCTATCCGGAACATAGTGTAGAATCGAAAAAAAGTATTGATAAACTAATAAATATCAAGGAGACAATTAATAGAGGTGAATGGCAAATTGTGTCGAAAAATGGAGAAATTAGAACTTGGGAATTTTTTTCAACACCACTTGGTACTTTTGGCGACAAAAAGAAAGTGTTGCTTAGCGTTGCTTTTGACATAACCGAAAGAATACGTACACAAAATGAATTGCTTATACTTACAACGGCAGTTGAGCAGAGTGCTAATGTTATAGTTATAACTGATATTGATGGCAATATTGAATATACAAATCCTAAATTTACCGAAATTACAGGATATACAGCAGAAGAAGCTCTTGGACAAAATCCCCGTATTTTAAATGCGGGTACACAACCAAAGGAGCATTATACAGATTTGTGGAATACCATTACCGGTGGAAAATCATGGAAAGGACAGTTCCACAATAAAACTAAAAGTAATACTTTGTTTTGGGAACAGGTGATAATTACGCCAATTAGAAATAAGGATGATAAGGTTACCAATTATCTCGCCATAAAAGAGGATATTACGGCAATAAAAGAAACAGAGCAAGCACTTCGCGAAAGTGATGAAAAATACAGAGATATAGCAAATTTATTGCCTCAAGTTGTTTTTGAAGCAGATGTTGTTGGTAATATAATCTTTGTTAATGAGCATGCTTATAATTTTTATGGATATACTCCTGAGGAGTGTGCCAATAACTTTAATATATTTCAAACTATTGCCCCCGATGATGTTGAAAGAGCTAAATCGAATATGAAAAAACTGTTTCAAAATATAAGAGTTAATGATACTGAGTTTATTGCGATTAGAAAGGATGGAACTAAATTCCCGGTATCAATATTCTCTAATCCAATAATTAAGGATGGTAAAACAAAAGGTATTCGGGGAATAATTGTGGATATGACAGACCGTGTAATTGAGGAGAATAAACTAAAAAAAGCACTCGAAAGAGCTAAGGAAAGCGATAGGCTAAAATCTGCATTTCTCTCAAATATGAGTCACGAAATCCGTACCCCAATGAATGGCATACTTGGGTTTACCGCTTTGCTAAAAGAACCCAAACT
>CAZGWS010000093.1:0-11221 GCA_964528805.1 uncultured Lentimicrobiaceae bacterium
CTAATTTACCTATATTTGCCCCAAAACAGATGCAACTTTTTAAAAAGTCGGGTTGTCAAACTGCGTATCTAAATTATAATAATTTAAAATATGAAAAAAACACTATTCTTTGCAATAGCAATATTAATTGCAGGTTACATTACTGCACAAGAAACTAACCAATGTGCAAAACTCCCATCTGTAAATATTAAAACACTTGATGGCAAGACCATTAATACCCAAACGATTTCAAATGACGGAAAACCAATAATTCTTAGCTTTTGGGCTTTGTGGTGCAAACCCTGTAAAAAAGAACTTGACGCCTACAATGATAATTATGAAGATTGGAAAGATGAAACCGGAGTAAAAATAATTGCAGTTTCAATTGATGATGCACGCTCTACCGCCAAAGTACTGCCATTTGTAAGCGGAAAAGACTGGGACTTTGAAGTACTGCTCGACCCCAACGGCGATTTTAAAAGAGCCATGAGCGTTAACATGATTCCTCATACTTTTATTATTGATGGTAAAGGAAATATTGTATATCAGCACACATCATACTACGAAGGACTTGAGGACGAAATGTTTGATATCGTAAAAAAAGTTGCTGCCGGCGAAGACGTATCAGGCATCAAATAAAAAATAAATGACACACTCCCAATGAAAAAAATAATCATAACTTTATTTTTTACAATAGCAACAACATCTGTAATTTTTGCACAGGGTTTCTATGATAGATCTCAGGTTCATGGCAGCTTCGAAGTTGATGGCATGTACTATCAGCCTGATGAAGCAATGGGCATAACCGATTCATTAATAAACGGTAATGTATTTGGCTTTAATGGTTTTGCTGATATTATTTATTCTATTGGCAATTTTTCAGCCGGCTTCAGATACGAAGCATATTTACCCCCTATCGCCGGATTCGACAAAAGTTTAGATGGCCAGGGATTCCCTTATTTGTGGGCATCATATACTACCGGTAAGTTTAGCTTTACTATAGGAAATTTTTATGAGCAGTTTGGTAGCGGACTTACCCTGAGAACATATCAAGAATGGACCCTAGGTTACGATAACTCAATAAACGGAGCTCGAGTGGTTTTTGAACCTGTTAAAGGTATAATACTAAAGGGAGTGTATGGTACTCAACGATACTTTTGGGCGAAATACGAAAAAAATGGCAGGGGTGTTGTTAAAGGTGTTGATGGAGAAATAAACCTTAATGATGTTTTTGCCGGTATGGCTGATTCAAAAATTAAATTAATACTAGGCGGTAGTGCTGTTAGTAAATACCAATTAGACCAAAATCCTTTTTACGTATTACCGGAAAATGTAGCTTCATTTGCAGGCAGATTTAACTTAGGTGTAGGTAAGTTTAATTTCACATCCGAATATGCCTATAAAATAAATGATCCTTCTGCCGTTAACAACTACATCTACAAGCCAGGTGATGCTTTTATTCTTACAGGTTCGTACTCAACCAAAGGATTGGGCGTTTTTGCAATGTTTAAACGTATTGATAATATGAGTTTTAAATCCGATCAGGCTGTTATATCAAATGCTTTGGATATTAATTTTCTACCTCCCCTAATTGAGCCGCATACTTATATGCTTGCTGCAATGTACCCGTATGCTACACAGCCTAATGGCGAAATTGGATTTCAATTTCAAGTAAATTATAAAATTCCGAAAAAAAGTAAGCTTGGAGGAAAATATGGCACAGGCATATCGGTAAATTTTTCACAAGTAAATAATATTGAACGTAGTGTCGTAAATGACACTTCATACATTGGGCAAAGTGGTACATTAGGATGGAAATCTGATTTTTTTAAATTTGGCAAGCAAATTTTTAACCGGGATCTAACCATAGAAGTAGATAAAAAATTTAACAGAAAATTCAAAAGTATTTTCAAGTATATTTATCAGTATTATGATATTGCTACAATACTCGGTCATACCGGCGACCCGGTTGTAAACGCTAATATAGGCATTGTTGATATGACATGGAAGTTTACATCAAAAAAGTCAATACGATGGGAAGTACAGGGATTATGGACAAAACAAGATAAAGGTAACTGGGTTGCTGCATTGGTTGAATATACAATTTCGCCACATTGGTTTTTTACCATCTCCGACCAATATAATTATGGAAATAAACATTCATACGAACAACTGCATTATTATACCGGAGCATTTGGATATACTATAAAAACAACTCGTTTAGCAATCACTTATGGTCGTCAGCGCGAAGGTGTTGTATGCGTTGGTGGTGTTTGTCGTCAGGTACCGGCATCAAGTGGGTTTTCAGTAACTATGTCAAGCAGCTTTTAACACTAAAATTATGAAAATCAGAAATATAATTATTGTATTAATTCTAACTGCCTTTATTGTAAATTCATGCGATAAAGTGACGCCACCTTATGTGGAAAGTAGAGATTATTGTAACGGAAATAAAAAAGTACTGGTTGAAGATTATACAGGGCATGGTTGTGTTAATTGCCCCGGAGCAGCAGTACTTGCACACAAATTAAAAGAAGACTTTTGTAATAGAATTGTAATAATATCTGTTCATGCTGGTTTCTTTGCACAACCTGACTTTGAAGGTAATCCATTATTCGCAGCCGACTTTACAACCGAGGCAGGCAATACTTGGGATACATTTTTTGGTAACAGCAGCATGGGAAATCCAAACGGGCTTATTGATAGAGTAAAAGGAGCTAATGGATATGTACTTTTCCCGTCGGTATGGGGCGAAACTATCGACCCTTTACTTGCACAACCGGCTTTAGCTTTATTAACAATTGCTAATGATTTTAATACAGAAACACAAACGCTTACCACAACAGTTAAAACTAATTTTCAAACCGAGCTATCAGGAGATTACAAACTCATAGTTTGTATTACCCAAGATAATATTATTGCCCCTCAGAAAAATAATGATCCTGAAATTGGACCAACACCAATAGACGAGAATTATGTTTTTAATCATACACTCAGAAAAGCAATAAATGGTGTTTGGGGCGAAACCTTAAATAGCTCAGGAAGCGTTAATACCGGCAGTACTTACGAAAAAACCTATACTCAAATATTTGCCGAGGATTGGATTCCAAAAGATTGCCATGTTGTTGCGTTTGTGTATAAAAATGATACAAAAGAAGTTCTTCAAGTTGAAGAACTTGGAGTACTCGAATAGATTATTGTTTGTAACAAAAGTACCTTAATTAGATATGTAACGTATTGTTGTTTAATATTATAACATCTAATTAAAGCTTTATTTATTAGCTCAATATTATATATTGTAAAAATGTGGGTTAACGATTTTATAAATCTGTTTTTTCCAAACCTCTGCAAAGCATGTGGTAAGCCTCTTGTGGCTCACGAAAATATATTATGCCTCTCATGCCTGTATAAACTTCCAAAAACAAACTTCCACATGTACGAAAACAATCCTGTTTCACGAATATTTTGGGGACGTGTAAATATTAATTCGGCAACATCATTTTTGTTTTTTAACAAAGGAGGCAGTGTTCAAAAGTTAATACACCAACTAAAGTATAAGGGAGGTATGGAAACAGGTGCTTTTTTAGGCGAGCTCATGGGTAACGACTTGAAAAAAAGCCCCCTGTATAACACAATTGATACAATAATTCCAATACCTCTGCATAAAAAAAAACTTCATACCAGAGGCTATAATCAAAGTAAAATTATTGCCCTTGGAATTAGCAAAGCGATGTCGATTCCAACTCTATCAGATACTTTAATAAGAACTGAATATACCGAAACCCAAACAAAAAAAGATAGATACTCTCGTTGGGAAAACGTTAAGGGTAAATTTGGTATTAATAATCCTGAAACTATCCAAGGAAAACATATACTTTTAGTTGACGATGTGTTAACAACCGGAGCAACAATTGAATCGTGCGCACAAACATTGCTTGAAGTACCAAACATTATTGTTAGTGTGGCAACTGTCGCATATGCTCAGGTATAGCTGGTATTGTATCAAGATACCTCCCCATCATATACATTACTTTGTTATACTCTTTACGGTTTCTAATAAGCTTACGCTGTAGCCTTGCGCTTCTGTTAAATGCATCATAAAGTGCTTGAATCGGCCCTTTAAACGTCATAGGATGTGGCGATAAATATAATAATCCTGTTCCTTCCCAATCGGGATAAAACTGACTTAGGTCGATGGGTTGCATATTTATAATTATCTGTTTCATAGTTTTATAGTCCAAATAAGCGTGAATCACTACTTCATTTATTGATATAGTATCTCTAAGTAATGTGATTTGTAAGATGCTGTCGCTCAGTAATACTGATGAGTCGATTGGAAAAATAGTAGAGCGAAAACCCATAGATGTTATTAAAATAGTATCAAAATCTTGTACATAAAGCTTAAATTTACCCTGTTTATCGCTAATTGTTCCCCAACGGTTAAGCTTGCTTATTATCTGTGCATTTTCGATGGGCAGTAAGCTGTCGTTTGTAAGTATTTTGGCATCAAGTATGTATAAACTATCATTTAACTGCTGCGAAAATGCATAATTTATCCCAAACACAAACAATAATAAAAACTGTATATATTTGTTATTCAGATGTTTAAGTAATTTATAAAGCATTAATTGCAGTTTTATTTTCAACAAACGAATATAAAGTATAAATTAGCATCAAAAAATATTATCCTCTATTTGTAGTAATTTAATAGTTAAAAAAATGAAAAAACTTATTTCTGTTGTTGTTTTAGCATGTTTATGCCAATTTACTTTTGGGCAATCATTACCTAATTCCAATTTTCAATTATGGACTAATCATGATACGTACGACAGCCCCGATTATTGGAGTACACCCGATTCAATACTGTCATTACTTGGTTTATCCACAGTTTCAAAATCAACCGATGCTTTCTCGGGCAGTTATTCAGCAAAACTTGAAACAAAAGAGATTCCATTTATAGGGATACAAGTACCCGGTATAATAACTCTGGCGGATATAAACATCGTATTATCACCTCTTAGTTATAGTGTAAGCGGCGGACTTGCCCTTCATGAAAATGTATCAAAACTTACAGGTATGTACAAGTATGCGGGTGTTGCCGGCGATTCGGCAACAGTCCTTATTTATAACTTTAAACACGAAACCGGTTCGTCTTTTGACACAATTGGCTATGGAGTTTCGGTACTAAATAATGCTTCATCATGGACGTCCTTTACTGTAAATATGCAAAACCTAAACAACCATGTACCCGATACTTTTAATGTTATTATTATGTCGTCGTCAAACCCAAACTTTTCTTCAGGGGCAGGATCAATACTTTTGGTTGACAGTTTGGCGATAGAAACAAATACCGGAATTATTAATTTGAACACAAACGTTATTAGCGTAGATACCTATCCAAACCCTGTATCTAACTTTTTACGGTTTGAAACATCTAAAACTGATAATAATAGGAAAATTAATATTTATGACATCAATGGTAACTTATTAAGTACTAATAACTTTAATACTACTATAGCTCAAGTAAATGTAAAATATCTTAGTGCCGGATTATATTTATTTCGGGTATCAAATAATAACACAATATTAAATAGGGGTTCGTTTATTAAAAAATAGTCATTTAAAATTATCATAAAATATATTTTAATTTCTAAAAAATAAAATCATTAAAACAAACTATATGAATAATCTTAAAAAAACTTTTCTGCTAGTTGCAGGATTAACATTAATTATTTCTGTATCGGTAGCACAGCAAAAAGATACAAAAAAGGAAAATATTAAAAAGGGATGGAACGTTGGCGCACTACCTGTTGTTTCTTATAATTCCGATTTAGGTTTTCAATATGGGGCACTTGTTAATTTATATAATTATGGCGATGGATCGCGATATCCTGATTACGATCACTCGCTTTACTTTGAGGCCTCATGGTACACAAAAGGAAGTGGTATTTTTAGATTTTATTACGATTCGGAAGCTCTAATAAAAGGGATAAGGGTTAGTGCCGATGTGAGTTATATCCCCGATCAAACTTATAGTTTTTATGGCTTTAACGGTTATGATGCCGTTTATAATCACGATTGGGAAGAAGTGTCGAGCAGCAGCTATAAAACAAGAGTGTTTTACCGTCAGAAAAGAGAATTTTTTAGAGTAAAATTAGATTTTCAAGGTAAAATTACAGGTAATTTAAATTGGTTAGCCGGCTTTAACCTTTTCCATATTTACACCGCCCCCGTTGATATAGAACATCTTAACAATGGGAAATCAGATAGCGATAAATTACCTGATGTCGCAGGACTTTACGACAAATACGTTAGCTGGGGTATTATCTCCGAAAGTCAAAAATCAGGTGGGCTGCTAACAAATTTTAAACTCGGATTGGTTTTTGACACTCGCGACAACGAGCCTAACCCAATGCGTGGCATATGGTCAGAAATAATATTAATTGGTGCTCCTAAACCATTATCAAATATGGATAACGGCTTTACAAAATTAGTTATTACACATAGGCAATATTTTAC
This sequence comes from uncultured Lentimicrobiaceae bacterium, assembly GCA_964528805.1. GTDB lineage: Bacteria > Bacteroidota > Bacteroidia > Bacteroidales > F082. The sequence goes on from CAZGWS010000093.1 coordinate 6,499, forward strand.
ACTTATTAAAAAAAGGCTGTCGTTTGACTACAGGCTGGGACTGCAAACTACAATTGCGGGTACAGCCCCTTACTATGTTGAACCAATTATGTATATGTCGAAAATGAATGGTGCCGGAAGCGAAGGACTTGGTGGTGCAAAAACACTTAGAGGTATTTTGCGTAACAGAGTTGTGGGCGATGGCGTTGTTTATGGAAATTTTGAATTTCGCTGGAAAGCAATATACACACGCTGGTTTAATCAAAACTTTTATTTTGCCCTGAGTGCCTTTTTTGATACCGGAAGAGTTATTAAAAATTATGAGGTTGAAAATAAAGTTGGTCCAACAACTGACTATTCTCCAAATACTGAATCGAATTATTTTGCTTTTGGTACCGAAACTTTCCACAATAGTGTTGGTGGTGGACTTCATATTGCAATGAATCAGAATTTTATACTTGCAATCGACTACGGAAAAGCATTAGATAAACAAGATGGTGATTATGGAATTTATATCGGCTTGAACTTTTTATTTTAACAGTGTGCGGTTTGTTGTGGTTGGTAATGGATTACAAATCCATTATTAATAACTTTCGGATTGCAAATCCGAAAGAGCATAGGGCGATATTGTCCAAATCTATCCCCAAATCTAGCGCAAGTCTGTAGCAAAGCCTGTGCGTGGGGACTTGTGCTTTGCGAATCCATATTACAGTCCTTATACCGATATTGTCATTCTGAGTCCAGTGAAGAAACTCATTTTCATTTAAAGTTAATGAGATTCTTCATTCCGCAAGCTACATTCAGAAGGACAAAGCTCTCTCGTCCTCGTTTAGCAAAGCTCTACGAGGACGAGTTTGGGTTGCAAATCCGAAAGAGCATAGGAAATCAGATAGCGATAAATTACCTGATGTCGCAGGACTTTACGACAAATACGTTAGCTGGGGTATTATCTCCGAAAGTCAAAAATCAGGTGGGCTGCTAACAAATTTTAAACTCGGATTGGTTTTTGACACTCGCGACAACGAGCCTAACCCAATGCGTGGCATATGGTCAGAAATAATATTAATTGGTGCTCCTAAACCATTATCAAATATGGATAACGGCTTTACAAAATTAGTTATTACACATAGGCAATATTTTACACTTATTAAAAAAAGGCTGTCGTTTGACTACAGGCTGGGACTGCAAACTACAATTGCGGGTACAGCCCCTTACTATGTTGAACCAATTATGTATATGTCGAAAATGAATGGTGCCGGAAGCGAAGGACTTGGTGGTGCAAAAACACTTAGAGGTATTTTGCGTAACAGAGTTGTGGGCGATGGCGTTGTTTATGGAAATTTTGAATTTCGCTGGAAAGCAATATACACACGCTGGTTTAATCAAAACTTTTATTTTGCCCTGAGTGCCTTTTTTGATACCGGAAGAGTTATTAAAAATTATGAGGTTGAAAATAAAGTTGGTCCAACAACTGACTATTCTCCAAATACTGAATCGAATTATTTTGCTTTTGGTACCGAAACTTTCCACAATAGTGTTGGTGGTGGACTTCATATTGCAATGAATCAGAATTTTATACTTGCAATCGACTACGGAAAAGCATTAGATAAACAAGATGGTGATTATGGAATTTATATCGGCTTGAACTTTTTATTTTAACAGTGTGCGGTTTGTTGTGGTTGGTAATGGATTACAAATCCATTATTAATAACTTTCGGATTGCAAATCCGAAAGAGCATAGGGCGATATTGTCCAAATCTATCCCCAAATCTAGCGCAAGTCTGTAGCAAAGCCTGTGCGTGGGGACTTGTGCTTTGCGAATCCATATTACAGTCCTTATACCGATATTGTCATTCTGAGTCCAGTGAAGAAACTCATTTTCATTTAAAGTTAATGAGATTCTTCATTCCGCAAGCTACATTCAGAAGGACAAAGCTCTCTCGTCCTCGTTTAGCAAAGCTCTACGAGGACGAGTTTGGGTTGCAAATCCGAAAGAGCATAGGAGCATAGTGAAATTATGTAAAAAAGTACAAGACCTGCCTGCACACAAGCTTGGCTGGAAGACTTGCGCCAAAGGGGAATTCAATTGAAGTTTTGATATCAAAAAGATATTTTTTTATTTCACGCTTCATAAATTAGTTCTTTGGTTTCGTTTATGCTCTCGATGAAATATGGGTTTGACAATGTTTTCTCAGTAACAATATCTATTTCGCAGTTAAACAGTTCACGTAGTTTATATTGTAACGTAAAATAATTATTTGTATATTCTTCAATACTCAGATTTTCTGAAAATGAGACTAATAGGTCAATGTCGCTGTTGTTATTAAAATTATTAGATACAACAGATCCAAATACATTCATCCTCTGTATATTCAATAATTTACAAATCTTAATTAATTCCTCTTTCTTATTTTTAACAATATGTTGCATTATATTCTTTTCAATATTTCTTTTCTTATTAACATAATACAAAAGTATTATTTTTTTTGATTTGATCTTTTATGGATTACAAATCCATAATTAAAAACTTTCGGATTGCAAATCCGAAATAGCATAGGAAAAGCATAAGTGAAATTATGGTAAAAGGCACAAGTCCTGTCTGCACACAGGCTTAGCTGGAAGACTTGCGCCAGAGGATATCGTTAGTATTATTATCTTACAACAGTAACAGTACCATTAATAACGTATTCATTATCAAGCATACTGCGGTAATTAATTTTATATACGTATGTTCCGGTAGTAACCATTTTACCCTTGTAAGTTCCGTCCCAGCTGTCTTCTAAATTTTTCGACTCAAATACTAACTCTCCCCATCTTGAAAAAATACGAATTGAGTATGAACTAACTCCAACACCTTTAACCTCAAACTTATCATTTTCACCATCACCATTTGGAGTAAATGCATTTGGGGGATATACAGAGAAATTAGGATGAACGATAATGTCAGAATTGAAACTCAGCTGGCATCCTGGCAATGTTGTAGCAACAAGCACCACAGTATAAACTCCCTCAGCATTATATTTATGCACCGGGTTTGCTACCGTTGCTGAATCGCCATCACCAAAATGCCAACTGTATGTTGCTATATCTTGGCTGGTAGTATTGTTGGTAAAATTTATAACGCCATCATCCACAATGGTTTCGGTGGGAGTTGCTTCAAAATTTGTTGCCGGCAGCTCAAATACTGTAATTTGATTTGCTTTTAGCTCTGTTGCCGAACAAATATTTTGATTTGTTGTTGTTAATGAAATAGAATATGTGCCTGCATTTTCAAAAGTGTGAATAGCCTCAAAATCATTTACTATCACGCCATCAATATTCCATTCATATTGTGGATTGTCAAGATTGGTTGATAGATTAGTAAAACTAACATCCAGTGCAGCACAACCACTCTCGGGTAAGGCAGAGAAATCGGTAATTGGTATTGCAAAAACAGTAACATCAATTGTTGATGTATCACTGGGGCATCCATTCTCCGTTAGGCTTAAACTTATTGTTTTCGATCCCTCAGTAGTCCATTGAATACTGTATGGATCTGATGCAAATCCCGATCCTGAATTTATTATGGAGTTATTATCGAAATTCCACGAATAAACAGCATTTACAGTAGCGTTACCGGTATAATAAACACCAACAGCCTCATTTTCACAAGTCTGTATTTTATTATTGGCAATTTCAAAAGCTGTAGTAAGCTGTGGTATTACAATAATTTGCCGGGTAGGAGTTGCCGGACAGTTTATTCCACCTACTGTTGCCGTCAAAAAATAAGTCGTGGTAGTATCAGGCGTAACAGTTATTGAATTTTGATTTAAATTAACTATAGTTCCATCGTATGGATCGGCAGTCCATGCATAGCTGTCAGCAACATCACCCATGGCAGTAAGGGTAACACTATTACCAAAGCAAATGGTATCTGCATCAGGGCTTAACTGTATATTAGGCACATAGTTAACAGCTAATACCATTGTGTCTGTTGCGGTACACCCATTTTGATTTGTAACTTCAACATAATAATGATAATTAGTTTCAGTATCAGGGGTTACAATCGGGTTAATAGTGGTATCTTGTTGGTTAACCAACAATGATGGGTCATTAGGAATTGTACCCCATTGATAGTGTACACCTCCAGCTAAAGCTTCAAGGTTATATGAGCTACCAAGGCATACTTCATCATCATTTCCGGCATTTGCAACAGGAAGAGTGAAAACGACAACATTAACAGAATCTGTTGCTTTGTAATCGCAAGCATCAGTAACCTCAACAAAATACTTAGTATCGGTTAATGGTGATATTTTTATTGTTTGATTTGTATCCTGCGCAGATAGACCGGCGTCAATGGGTATTGATGACCAAATATATGCTTCACCCGTGCTACCAATATTACACGAAAGGAAAACTGAATCGAGTAGGCAAATTTCAGCATCAGAACCTGCATTTGCAACAGCACCATCAAGGTTAACCAGAGTAGTATCGTCGTCAGAATTTGTACAATGGTCGGTTGCAAGAAGAATGTATTCGGTAGTTTGAGCAGGGCTAACCGTTGGTGTTGAATCGTTTTCCTGACCCACAAGAGAGGGGTCGGGAGGATTTGATGTCCAGAAAAATTCCTGGGCACCCGGTGATGTGCCATCTAACTGCACGTTAGGTTGATTACATAGCGATTTATCAGAACCTGCATCTGTAACTAAATTGGGGACGATAACAAAAGCTGTATCAGAAACATGATAACCGCAAGTGTCTGTTA
>CAZGWS010000094.1:0-2545 GCA_964528805.1 uncultured Lentimicrobiaceae bacterium
AGGTTGAGAAGCAAGTCCATTATACATCTTTTACAATAGTTGTCCAGTTATGCTTATCTTCTATCTCACCATTTTGGATACCTTTTAGAGTGTTGTAAAGCTCGGTTGAAATCGGTCCTGCAACATCACTAAATTTATAAGTTATATCTTTTACACGATCGTAAACTTTTGCAATAGGACTTATTATTGCAGCTGTTCCACAAGCACCAACTTCTTCAAAAGTGCTAAGTTCTTCTATATGTATATGGCGGCGTTCAACGGTAAGTCCCATGTCTTTTGCAATTTCTACAAGGCTCATGTTTGTTATTGAGGGCAATATGCTGTCTGATTTTGGAGTAACATAAACGCCATTTTTAATTCCGAAGAAATTAGCAGGACCAGCTTCATCAATATATTTCTTTTCGAGGGCATCTAAAAATAATACCGATGCAAACCCTTCATTATGAGCACGATGAGCAGGAACTAAGCTGGCAGCATAATTTCCACCTACTTTAAAACTTCCGGTCCCCATTGGTGCTGCACGGTCGAAATCTCTTACAACTTCAATAGAGACAGGCTTGAACCCTTCTTTAAAATAAGGACCAACAGGTGTAACAAAAACCATAAATAAATATTCCTCAGCTGGTTTAACGCCAACTTGAGGACCGCTACCGATTAGTAACGGACGCAAATAAAGTGTGGCATCGGTGCCATAAGGTGGAATATATTTGGCATTCAGCTCAATTACTTTAAAAATTGCTTCTTTAAATAGCTCAACAGGTACTTCTGCCATCATAATTCCATCAGCGGATCTCTTCATTCTGGCAGCATTTTCTTTCCACCTGAAAAGGCGAACCTTACCGTCTTTGCCACGGTAAGCTTTAAGTCCCTCAAAAGCTTCTTGCCCATAGTGCAATGCAGTTGCCGCTATATGGATATTAATTTCTTCTGACGAAGATATTTCTAAGTTTCCCCAACTGCCATTCCTGTAATAGCAACGTACATTATAATCTGTTTTCTGATATCCAAACGAAAGATTTCTCCAATCAATATTATTCGATGTGTCCATGTTAAATACTTTTAAAATAAAAATGCTAATTTACGTATATTTTCAGATATAATTACTATGATGAATAAACATTAAATTATTGTTTGATGTTGAAAATCAATGATGTATATAATTTGTAGTCGTGTTGTGTAAATAAAATAACGCTATCTGTTACCAATCTAAATAAAATAAATATGCAAATACACTTTAAAACTACATATAAGAAAGTTCAATAATTTCGTTGTATTTATGTAATCTTTTTAATTTTGCAATAAATGAAACAGGATAGAAATTACATTAATTTTTTTATTGGCATAGCTGCAACTATTATAGCGGTTTCCTGTAGTCCTGAACGAAAGTTTGCTACGGAGTTTGTAGAAAAAGCAGTTACAAAAAATATTTTGGTTATTGCTCCTGATTATTTATTTAAGTCGAACCTTAAAACCTACTTACTGGATTCGCTTAATGTAACGGATAACGAAAATAGGGACTCATTACTGCTGGCACACAGCGATTTTTTGGGTGATTTAAACGACTCATTGTTTATTGCAAATTACCTACTTGGTTATACTCATGAGCTTAAAAAATTTGGATTTAATGTATTTGTTCAAAATCAATCCGCACAGTTTCTGCTGGTAGATTCAAATAGCTATCAGGTTAATATTGCTCAAATTGAGTTGGAAGAAAATCTCTATACTTTTCGTGATGAAGATATGATTTACGATAATTATTATTACCACGATCATGATCTTAATGCTGTTTATGTTAACTCGTGGTTCGAGGTAAGCAATCTTGATGATGACAATTACAAACATAAAGTGTATTTTACTTCTGATATGATAACCGATATTGTTGATGGTACTTTCGATTATGATGCTTTTACCGACAAGGTTAGGTATATGTATAATATTGATTCGCTAAAGCAAGATGTGCTTTATGCATTTGCCTATAAATTAGGTATGCAATATGCAGGCTATACATTTGATTTATTGCTAAATATCAATATTGATGCTAAGATAAGTCCAAAAGAAAGAAGTACCAAATATTGGAGATATGATCCAATAAACCATACTTTTTTTATTGCAGGCGAAGATCGCTTTACAATTATGGATGAGTAGTTGTTAAGTTGAAACCTGTATTTGTCGGTGGAAGCCATTTCGTTATAAAGATTGCCTTTCATAGTTTATCTCCAAAAAAGTGCAAACAGCAAATAGTTTTGCCTTGAATTTAGCCTGATTAAATAAATCTGTGTAATATTTATTTATTTCCTTTGTAACTTTATTAGTATTTCATCGTCCCCTTACTGATATGCCAAAAAAGATATTCGAAAATAGTATAATGCCTATCAGTCAAAAAATGTACCGATATGCTTTTTCGATATTAAAAAATGATGATACTGCAAAGGATGTTGTGCAGGAGTGTTTAATGAAAATTTGGGATAAGCGTGCACTTCTTCCCAGCATTGACAGCCCTGAATCGTGGGCTATGCGGATAATACGTAATCAGTGTTACGATTGG
>CAZGWS010000094.1:2645-8208 GCA_964528805.1 uncultured Lentimicrobiaceae bacterium
ATAAAAACATCATTTAAAAAAATAGAAGACTATGGAATCGCAAATTGAGAAATTGAAACAAAAATATTGGGAGGGGAGTACTTCTGTTGAAGAAGAGCGACTGCTCAAAAGAAGTACTAAAAATCAAAAAACTCTTTCTATTGAGAATAAATTTTTTGCAGAACTTGAAAAACGCAAATCTGTTAGTAGCAGAAGCAAATTTTCAATAGTTAACAGAAACACAAAGAGGTTGTGGCAGGTTATTTCTTCAGCGGCTATCATCGTTATCCTTATAACATTGGGTGTTGTTTTCGACAAATCTAACAGCAATAATAAATTTGAGGTTAACGATCCGCATAAAGCATACACAATTAGTCAGCAGGCACTATTGCTTGTTTCATCCAACCTTAACAAAGGAAAAACTTTTACTGAAAGATTAGATAAAATAAATGAATTTAAACAAACTAATAACAATTAAATATACTAAGTATGAAAAAATTAACAATAATTTTAGCAAGTCTTGTCATATCGACAACCATGATGGCCCAAGAAGTATTTATAAATAAGTATTTTGATAAATATGCTGATAATAATGCCTTTACAAAGGTTACAATAAACCAAAAGATGTTTTCTTTGTTTGACAATTTTAACGGCGGTACAAAGGAAGAAACAGAGTTTATGCAAGCTGTAAGTAAATTAAAAGGACTTAAAATACTTGCTGCCGACAGTATAGTAAATTCATCGAAGATGTTCAAAACTGTAGCTGCTGATATTAATAAAGCAGGTTATGAAGATTTGATGTCGATTACTGACGCCAATGAAAATGTGAAGTTTTCAATAAAGGAAAAAAATGGAATTGTTACAGAATTAATAATGCTTGTTGGTGGAAACGAAGAGTTTGTGCTAATGAGCTTATATGGCGAAATTAATTTGAAAGATGTTTCAAAAATTGCCAGCGGTATGAAAATGAAAGGCATGGAAAACCTCAAGGATTTTCATTACGGAAACCATAAACATCATGATAGCGACAATGACGATGATTAATAAAAGGGCTGTTATAATACTGATGATACTATCGATTTTCCTGTCGATTAACGCACAGGAAAGTCGTTTTAAAAAATTTGCAGATGAACATGAGGAAAGGACTTTTTGCTTCTATCCCAGCTCATTACGGATGGTAAATGTTGGGGATAATCCAGAATTAGACGAGTTTGTCGGCGGTATAAATAAGTTACTTGTTTACAAACTCGACTCAGTAAGTGTAGCTGATAAACTTTATGTTGGGATGCTTAATGATTTTAAAAATATAGGATACGAAGAGGTTATTTCAATTAATGGAGGTGGAAATGTTACATCAATTATGGTTAGTCCTAAAAGTACCGATAATCAGATTGTCGGGGTAATTATTACCGATAATATTTCGCTGGCAGTATATCTGAATGGAGCTGTTGACTTGGCAAAGATACCAAACCTGATTTCAACAATTAACAATGGAAGTTTTAAAAAGATACTAGATTTTGCAGACTTTAAAAAATAGTATTAAAATAACGAATCTTTCAAAAAATTACGGAAAGATAAAAGCAGTCCAGAACCTGACACTCAGCATAATGTCCGGGCAGGTTTATGGCATATTGGGTCCGAATGGAAGCGGCAAAACAACAACATTGGGCATGATCTTAGATGTAGTAGCTCCAGATAGTGGCAGCTACCAATGGTTTGATGGCATGCCAAACGCAGAGGCAAGGCGAAAAGTGGGTGCAATTCTTGAAACACCAAGTTTTTTACCTTATTTGAGCTCGATTAGTAACCTTGAGATTATTGCTCACATTAAAAAATCGGGTAAGCATAGAATAGAGACAGTATTAAGGCAGGTTGGCTTATTCGAACGCAAAGACGATAAGGTTAGAACATATAGTCTCGGTATGAAACAAAGGCTGTCAATAGCATCCGCATTGTTGTCAGATCCTCCTGTCCTTATTTTAGACGAACCTACAAACGGACTCGATCCGCAAGGAATTGCTGATATCAGAATGCTAATATCCGAAATGGCTGCACAAGGTAAAACAATAATTATTGCAAGCCATTTGCTCGACGAGGTTCAAAAAGTGTGTACACATTTTTGTGTTTTAAAAAATGGAGTTAAAATCCACGAAGGTGCTGTGAGAGATGTACTTGGTGAAATAAACAAAGTTGAAGTGAGTGCTGCTGACAATAACTTGTTAGAAGATAAAGTTAAGATTTTTGAAGGTGCAGAGCAGATAATGAATAATGGAAACTCGTTTATTTTAATAATGAAAGATGGCTTTACTGCTAAAAATGTTAATGAGTTTTGCTTCGACAACGGTATTGTACTAAACAAACTGCTAACACATACAAACTCATTGGAGAAAGAATTCCTAAAAATCCTTGATAATTATGATTAGAGCATTAAAATTAGAATGGCTTAAAGTAAAAAACTATAGGGTTTTTTGGGTATTACTAATCATGTATTTAGTTGCCTTACTCATAATAGCCTCAGGTGGTGGATTGTTTTTGGCATGGCTAAAACAAGAGGGGGCAGATTTTAAGGGTATAGACCCTACTATAATTCCAATCTTCGACTTCCCTGATATTTGGCAAAATATAACTTATCTTGGCTCATTTGTTAAAATATTTTTAGCATTTATTGTTATTATATCAGTTAATAACGATCTAACATACAATGTATTACGGCAAAATGTAATTGATGGCTTCAGTAAAAATGAGTATATTGCCAGTAAAATGATGATGATATTTACTTTGGCAATTGCCAGTACATTATTTTTGTTTATTGCAGGTCTTATTAATGGTGCATTGTACTCACATGTGATAGGTACAGAGAATATTTTTTCCGACCTAAAGTTTCTTGTAGCATATTTTTATGAAATTATTATTTATTGTACACTGGCATTTTTGTTAGCCTTGCTAATTAAAAAGGCAGGCTTTGTGATCGTTGCGTTATTTCTGTACACTTTTATGTTTGAACCTATTGCAGATGCAATTCTTGTGAATGCTCCATATTTTAAAGCAGGTATGTGGCCTCATATTGTACAATTTTTCCCCATAAAATCGCTAAATAATCTTATTAAAGTACCGTTTGGCAGGTATGTGTTTATGGAGATTGAAGATAGCATTTCTTTTAGTGCCATCGCAATAACCTTTGGCTGGTTTATATTTTATATTTCATCAATATTATATATCCTTAAAAAAAGGGATATAAAGTAAAGCTTATTTTCTATTTTAATTTAAACTTAGTATAAACTAATAGTTGTGGTAATATAAGTGTTTTCATTTAGTATTTTTATGCTTTAATACTAAACAAAAAATTATCATGAAAAAAGCTGCATTATTATTTATTTTGTTTGTTGGAATTATCACTGTTGGTTATTCGCAACAAAGCTATTCACCTTATTTTAAGGTGGCTGATTTTAACTCCAATATTAAAGATATAACCACAAAGGTTAAAGAAGCAATTACAACAGGGGGCTTTGAAGTTATTGGGGAGTATCATCCCGGTGATAATGAGAACCTTTACGTAATTTGTTACACTAACAAAAAGTTAGGAGATTTAAGTCTTGAGTTTAAAGATCGCGGTGCATTGGCGAGTGTTTTAAAAGTAGGACTTATTAATAAGGGAGGTACGATAACAGTAAGTATTTTAAACCCTGAATATATGTTTTTAGCATATTGGGGAGAACAATTAAGCGGTCAGGAGTCTCAACTTACAGAGATGTCAGAAGAGGCAAAGGCAATTTTTAAACCTCTGGGTAAGCTTATGCCTTTTGGTGGTAGCCTTGATAGAGAGGAACTTATGGGCTATCATTATAAAATTATGATGCCATACTTTGATGATCCTGATAATTTGGAGGAATATTCTTCTTTTGATGAAGGTCTTAAAATAATAAGAGCCAATCTTAATAAAGGAAAAGGTAACACAGTAAAAGTATTTGAGCAAATTTTTGCCGATAATAAGGTTGCAGTATTTGGAGTTGGCTTGTTAAACAAAGACGAAGGCGAAGCACACTTTTTACCAATAGTTGGTGAAGATCATGTTGCAAATTTGCCTTACGAAATTATCTTACAGGGAGATAAAGCTACTATGCTTGCCGGCAAATATCGTATTGCACTTTACTGGCCTGAGCTTACGATGGGAACTTTTATGAAGATAATGAGTACACCGGGCGACATTGAAGATACGATGGAAGATTTATGCGAAATGGATGATGATTGATTAGAATTTTAAATGGGTGCCACAAAGCTTATGTAAAAGCCGGCATCTTTTTGCTTATTTACTGATAGTTCGAGACGCAGTACCATATCATAATAAGTAATAATATCAATCCCTATTCCTGTACTCCAAAGTAACTGGTTTGCCAATGTGTTTTGGCTATAAGTGTATATGTCGTTCACGTATGCAGCATCAAAAAATAAGTTTGCATACACCTCAAGAAATGATTTGCTGAATTTTGGTGTTCTTAACCAGTTCATACTAAAATTTGTACGTGGAAGTATATTAAACTTGAAGTTCGATTTAAAAACTCCTAATTTCTGACCATTAACCACATACAGTTCATAACCCCTTATGGTAAATGGATTGTAACCAAGTCCTGTCCTGATAAAGTATGGCGACCGTACGTTTTGGTTTGTAAATTGTGCACCAAAATTATAAGCAAAATACCAGCGATTGTAAATATGTAAATATTGATCGAAATTACTGCTAACTGAAAAGTAATTAACCTTACTGTCAAACAAGCCAATACCTTTTTTATTAATATTTACATCAAAATAATAACCATTAAGAGGATATGGTTTGTAATCACGAAAATCGAGCTTAAAGCCAAAATCAAATGTAAAGTAATTGTATGTGTTTTGCCCATAGCCAAAATCGGGGTTTAGTTTTAATACTGTATCTTGAAAAATAAATTGGTTAAATCCAATGTTGAAACCGTATAAGTAATTGTATTCCGGACGAAAAGTAATACCGGCAGCTGCGTATTTTAACTTCTGGGCAAAACCATCAACAGATTTGTAAAAATGCTCATCGCCATCTACTGTTTGGTACGCAATTTCGTGATTTAACTGTACACCACCGGCAATACCCATACCAAATACTTGATTTTTAGAAAGATATGGAATATCCCATTTAAAACCAAGCAATATGTCATAACCGCCCTGTAGAACAATATTCAGATTTTCCATTAATCCCCTAAAATTATCTACCCTCAGGTCGATGCCATAATTAATTCTGCTAAGATCTTTTTTATCTAACCATGAGTTTATATTGCGATCGGCAAATTGAAAAATCGGGATTGGCCATATATACCACCTCTCAGTAACGTGAACTTTTATAGTACAGTTGTAAACTCCAACATCCTTAGTAATTGTAACAAAATTAAACAGCGATCTGTTCAATAAATTTTGCTTACTTTTTATCATTAAGCTGTCAAGTTTGTAAACCGAAAGTTTACTGCCGGCTTTAAATTCTAATTCACGTAGTATAATTTTTTCTTTAGTTACTTTATTGCCTTCAATAATTATTGACGTAATTGTTAATAGCGAATCGCTT
>CAZGWS010000094.1:8308-10896 GCA_964528805.1 uncultured Lentimicrobiaceae bacterium
TGAAATAATTAGTAATGATATAAAAATAATACGAAATATTTTCACAAGCTTGTTTTTATTTGTTCTGTGCAGTTGTAATGGTAATAGTCTAAATCTGTAACTGTATTAAACATTTAAGTAATTAATCAACGAGTCGTAATTATCCTTAATATTGGTATAATCAATATTTTCTCCAAAAGAAGCATCAATTTGATAACCGTACCTCTCAAAAGTGTGTAATAAGGAACTAAGTTCCAGCTTGCTTACTTTTATTATAACTTTTAATTTTGTCGAATTAATTTCAGACATAATGTTTGTGCTCAGTACTTTAGCATTATTTGATTCAACAATATTTGCAATTTCGGTAAGGCTGTAGTCGTTTTCGCTAACAGCAAGAACAATTACACCACCGGGCGAATTTATCGACATGCTCCGGCTTAAGAAACTGATTACATCTTGTTGTGTTATGCTTCCAATGTATGCATTGTGTTCGTCAACAACCGGCAACAAAGTTAATTTTTGTACATAAAATAATTTCAGAATATCATAAATATATCCATGTTGGTTTATATAATAATTGTCAAAATAAAGAGAGTCATGTTGTAAGTTACTGTTTTGGTTTTTATAATTAAAGATACTTTTCTCAGTAATAACACCAACAAGTTTTCCGCCATCAACAACCGGATAATGAGATACTTTGTATTCATTCATTCTGCTTAGGGCTTCATTTGCAGAATCTGTTAAATATAGTGGTAATATTTCTTCGCTTATTAGTTGTAGTGCATTCATATTTTGTTTGTTTAGTATTGGCATTGTTTATTAACTACGTTATCAACCTGTGATCTAAGCCTCATTCATTTTCATTTTTTTCAAATAGAATTTAACATATTTATATAGTTATCGTATCTAAATTTTGCAATCGTCTTATTGTTTACGGCCTCAATAACAGCACATTCAGGCTCGTTAACATGCAGGCAGTTGTTAAATTTACAACGGTGCATCAATTTTCTTATTTCAGGAAATCGGTGCCCCAGTTCAACTTTTTCAAATTCAACTAATCCAAACTCTTTTATTCCGGGGGTGTCAATAACATAACCGCCAAATTGAAGATGAAACATGTTAGCAAATGTTGTCGTATGCGTTCCTTTATCATGCATTGTCGATATTTTACCGGTTTTAAGTTTCAAAGTGCTGTCAACAGCATTAATTAGAGCCGACTTGCCAACACCCGAATGTCCTGACAGCAAGCTTATTTTATCTTGTAGCAGTACCTTAAAGTTTTCCAGCCCTTTTTTATCAGGCACTGATGTTATTACGCACTTGTAACCTGCGTTGGTATAAACAGAGTGAAATAGATCTAATTTATTTATTGAGTTATCATCATAAAGATCATATTTATTAAAGATAATTATTGCAGGAATGTGATAAGCCTCTGCGGTAGTTAATATTCTATCAATAAATCCGCTTGACGTGCGAGGTTTTTTTAATGAGGCAATAATTATAACCTGGTCAATATTTGCGGCGATAATATGAGTTGCTTTTGAAAGATTGGTAGCCTTGCGGATTATATAATTCTTTCGCTTGTGAATTTTAATAATTACTGATGTATTGTTGTCGTCCAAAATATTAAAATCAACCATATCACCAACGGCAATAGGATTTGTTGTTCGTATGCCTTTTGTTCTAAACAGCCCTTTTAAACGGCAATTAACAGTATTGCCCGTTTCATCTATTACCAAATACCAGCTGCCTGTGGATTTTAAGACTCTCCCTTGATGAGTTATTATCATATAAAATTGCGGACTTGATTATTGTATATTATTTTTACCCAATTCACATTTTTCAGCCAAAATTATCATTAAATCATAAACATATGCTATATTTGAGCAATTTTTAACTTAAAACTTCACTGATGAACCTGTCAAACTATTTTTCCTTTGCAATTTCACCATTGCTGATAATAATATTTATTCTCTATCTTAAATTTAAGTTTTCAATTAAAAATTTTGCAAACATACGCAATGCAATATTACTTGGAGCCATAGGTGTAATTTTACTTATTGTAGCAAATTACCTAATTGAGTTAAGGTGGGATGGCAATTACAAAAATATGCGCCGTATGGGCTTTTTTGTATTTGTTATAATCGCTTTTAGCTCGGAACTTGCTAAGTTTATTCCTCTAAAATATTCGTTTTATAAGCTTAAAAAGTTTAGTGGACCTTTGGAAGGGGTAATCTATTCAGTATTTATAAGCCTTGGTTTCTCAATGCTTGCAACTGTACTCTATGCTTTTGACATAGTAGGTTCTCCTGATAAAATGAATAATTTTACATTATTTTTATACACACTACCTTTCGCAAATCTGGTATTTGCTATTACGATGGGGTTTTTTGTAGGTATGGGCAAATTGC
This sequence comes from uncultured Lentimicrobiaceae bacterium, assembly GCA_964528805.1. Classification (GTDB taxonomy): domain Bacteria; phylum Bacteroidota; class Bacteroidia; order Bacteroidales; family F082. The sequence continues at coordinate 10,699 of CAZGWS010000094.1, forward strand.
GCAAAAATACTATTATCGACTGTGCTACAGGGTTATTTGTAGCAACTTTCTTCCATGGCTTGTTTTATTTCGGATTTATAACTGCTGATATTAGATTATTAGTATTCATTGCAATTGGCTTTGTAATTATCGGGACAACATTTATTGTTAAATCAGTTTCGCTTAAGTTAGGTGACAGGAAGTAAATGTTTGTAACCT
>CAZGWS010000095.1:0-2856 GCA_964528805.1 uncultured Lentimicrobiaceae bacterium
TCTTGAACAAACTTGCGGTCAAACACACTTTAATTTTATACATCTTGGTTCTACTTATTTTTATACAAAATAATGGTGCTTCACAAAATTTAATTGCTTATAAAATTGCCAAGAACAAACTAAACAAGATTAAAATCGTGTCATCAAAATATTTATATTGAACACAACGGTTGGGCTATGTGTAGTGCAGGCTTCCGAAGCACTTCACTTTCAATTTACTACTAAATTTTATTACTTGCAGAATCACTCATTTTATGACTTTGCCCTGCATTACGTATGAGCCTTTGTTACCGGTTCGTGCTTTTATAAATCAAGTATTCCAAACGTTTCATTGTAAGGAGTTTTTAAGTCAATAAATTGAAACTTTGGATTAGTTTCTTGTTTTAAAAGCTTATAAATCTTAAGACTTTCTGTATCAGATGACAAATAAAATTCAATTGTACTTTCACAATCGGCTTGTGCAAAAAGTTTTGAATCATTCGGAATAATATTTCTTTCATTCAGTTTCAGTTTTCCTTTGTTTTGGAAAACAATTTTTGCAAATTCACCAGTCCTTTTTGAATGGTCAAGATTGAAAGGCACTATTTGTAAATTCCTTAATGGCAATTCGTGAACATCACCGCCAACACAGTATTCAGCAATACTATGGTGGAAATCATCATAGTAATTTCTTTTTGTAGAAAATAGCGAAAATATCCGTCAGTATTTTTAAATAATGGATCATTATCATTGAGAAAACGAATAAAAAAACTTGTATCAAGTAGTACTGCTTTATGCTTTATAACCTCCTCTGATTTCATTCAACCAAGTGTCGGGGTTAATATTGCCAAGCCAAGATTTCTTTGCTTTGTCTCTAAGTGATTTTATATATGATTCATCATATTTGGGTTGGTAGTCAACTAATTCCACAAACTTTAATGTTGATGTATCTATTTCTCCAGTTTCTGAATGCTGTTTTCCTGTTGCTCTAATACCAAAAGTTTTGTAAAGCATATTTTCATCATATTTCTCTAAAAAACTAATCGGAGTTTGAATTCTAACAGTTCCTATTTCTTCAGCAAAAATATGAATATTGGCTTTATCTTTCCCTCCGGCATTTGTAACTTTACCATAGAAGTAAAATTCTGCATCAGCCCAAATGGCTTCTGTTCTATAATAGTGTGTTGTTCTATCAAGTTTTACTTCATTTGTTTTGTCAATGGAAGTTTTAATACTAAATACATAATCCCGCTTTTTAGCAATGTCTTGAATGTTTTCAAATGCTTTTGCAGTTCCAAGGTTAAGAAAATCAATATTCTGAACGTTATTAACTTGTCCAATTATAGCGTTAAAGCCAATAATATATTGGATTGAAGTTTTAAGTATATGCTTAACTGACCCTTCCTCAATTTTATAACTAATATTTGGTCTATTTCGCTTGTCTGTGGGATATAATAGGTTTTCTGAATTCTCGAGAATAGAAATTATTTCTCTGATATCATAATTATCAGGTGACAAGTCGATATTCCCTTTTGACCCTGTAATCCTAATCTCTATGAAACCTATTTTATCCATGTTGCAAAGGTAATATTATTTTTTTGTTTTTCTTAACTACTAAATTTGGGATTTTGGAGATTTGTCTCAGCATGACCGGTAACTTGTATTTATGGGTAGAAAAAAAAAGGTCGCCCAAATTAAGGCAACCTATTATTTCTTGTTATTATGAGTAAAACCCACACAAACCCCATCGTGATTGCGCACCAATAAAGTACGCAGTTTTTTGTATTATTAAAAAAACAATAAGGAAAAAACAGATAAAATAGTTAATTTACAACTATTTAGTTTTACTCTCGAAGTGTTTTTTATATTTATTTTTAAACTTATCAACTCGTCCTGCCGTGTCAACAAGTTTCATCTTACCGGTAAAAAATGGGTGAGATTTATCAGAAATCTCAAGTTTTACCAATGGGTATTCTTTACCATCTTCTTCCCAAACAATGGTATCTTTAGTGTTTGCAGTTGATCTGGTGATAAATGCATAATCGTTCGACATGTCTTTAAAAACGACAAATCTGTAATCTTTTGGATGAATATCTTTTCTCATTTTTCTAATTTTACTATGCTCTTTTAAAAGGGCTGCAAAAGTATTACCTTTAGTAAATAAATCCTAATATTTTGTATAAAAATTTAAAGTTCAATCAAAAACCGCATAGTATCAATACCATCAGCATAATCCCAAAGCTGTGGTTGCTGACCAAATCCGGGAGTTACGGCATTTTTAATTGATACTGACACTGATACAACACATTGAATTTCAAGGCTCTTAACTTCTAATAGTTTAGCGACATCAGATAATTTGTTGTAATAGCTAAAATGAATGGTACTTACAGGAGAAGAAAAATTAAGATCTTCGGTAACCAACAAATTACCGGTATCAAAGTGCTGTTTACTATTCACAAGATAAATAGCTTTGTTATATTCATAATTATTGAAATACTTATGATTTTCAATAATCTTAGTATTCTCAGAGAATACATCTAACATATTTTTCATATCATATCCGTTGGGAAGAATAATGTGGGAAACGTTTCGGCAACCCAATCCATAATACATAAAAATATCTTTACTTAAGCCTCTTAGATCATCGTTAGATTCATCACCAGTTATTAGTGCAACACTATTTCTGTTTTTTCTAATAATATTCGGATATTTCCCAAAGTAGTATTCAAAATAACGTGAAGTATTATTACTTCCGGTTGCAATTATTGCGTCAAAATTTATCAGCCTGTTGCTTGTAAAGTCAATCATACTTTTAAAATCAGGTTCAATATCTATGAGTAAATCGGCAATAGCCGGTAATAGCTTATTATCATCTGC
>CAZGWS010000095.1:2956-5126 GCA_964528805.1 uncultured Lentimicrobiaceae bacterium
TCTAAAATTATCATATTGCAGTACAGGCTACCGCAAGCAATTACAGCATTATCAGTAGGCATCGGGCTAAGCGTTTCTGGATTACTTTTACAAACTACTTTTAACAATCCACTAGCGGGACCATCTGTACTCGGCATAAGTGCAGGTGCAAGTCTCGGCGTTGCTCTTGTTGTATTACTCGGTGGTATTGGAGGTATAAATGTAGCAGGGACTTCTGTAATATTTGAAAATATGGCAATAATACTATCATCATTTGCCGGTGCGCTGGCAGTACTGTTGATTATTGTTTTTGTATCACATAAAGTTGGTAATGTATTTACTGTATTAATAATAGGAATTATGATTGGCTACCTCGTTTCAGCTGTTGTAGGAACTTTACAGTTTTTCAGCAACTCCGAAGATCTCCATGCATTTATACTATGGGGACTTGGGAGTTTCTCAAAAACAACATTAACACAATCATTAACAATTTTTATTGTAATGATTATAGTTTTTTTAGCTACTCTTATTTTTACAAAGCCGCTGAATGCGTTGTTATTGGGTAACCAGTATGCATTGAGTTCCGGATTTAATATTAAGCTGATGCAGAGTTCGTTTATACTAATTGCAGGATTTTTAATTGCAATAGGCACAGCCTTTACAGGTCCCATAGCATTTGTTGGTCTTGCCGTACCACACATAGCACGTACAATATTTAGGACGGCAAATCATAGTGTATTACTACCTGCTGTAATGTTAATTGGAGCATCGTTAACACTGCTATGTAACCTAATTGCCAAACTTCCTGGATATGATGCCTCGTTACCCATAAACGCTGTAACATCTATAATTGGTGCACCAATTGTTATTTGGGTAATAGTAAAAGGGAGGAGGATCAGTAATGGGTAACAGATCTGATATTATATTGAATATCAATAATTTATCGATAGGATACAAACTATCGCACAAAAAAAAACTATACTTACATAATAACATAAACTGTAATATACACAAAGGCGAACTAATTGCACTTTTAGGTCCGAATGGTGCCGGAAAATCTACATTGATAAAAACACTAATGTCATTAATTTCATCGCTCGCCGGCGATGTGTTATACAATGGAACAAGTGTTAGTAAGATGTCGAAAAAACAAATTAGCATCCTTGTTGCCGTTGTGCTAACCGATAAAATTGACGACAGATATCTAACTGCTTATGATATTGTTGGCACAGGGCGCTACCCACACGGTTCGTTTACAGGAAGACTTAACAATACCGATAAAGAAAAAATTGACTATGCATTTTCTGTTGTAGATGCCGGTGAACTAACAACACGTATTTACTATAATTTAAGTGACGGCGAAAAGCAAAAAGTACTGTTAGCTAGAGCAATAGCACAGGACACACCGTTAATTTTTTTAGATGAGCCTACAGCTTACATTGATTCGCCGGGAAAAGTTATAATAATGAATCTTTTAAAGAAACTCGTAACACAACATGATAAAACAATACTATTAACTACACACGATACTGAGTTAGCTCTACAGTATGCTACTAAACTATGGCTGCTCGGTAAAAACGATTATTTTACCGAAGGTGATCCTGATGAGCTTATAAAAACAGGTTCAATAAGCAAGCTATTTTCAAGAAAAGACGTAGTTTTTAACATTAACAAGAGATGCTTTGAGATGAGAAAATAGTTACTAACTATGATCAAACTTTAAAAGATATTGCAAAAAATTACGTTTAGATACTAAACTATTTTAAAGTTTAAGCAAACATTCAAAATTCGATAAAATGAAAAATACTAATCTGTTTTTAATATTGATAATAATGGCAAGTACAATCATGGCTCAAAAAAAAAATGTGGATTTAATTGTCAGCAATGCAACTATTTATACTGTTGATGACTCGTTTAACATCGCCGGTGCAATGGCGATAAACAATGGTAAGTTTGTTGCTGTTGCTGCAACCAACGAGATATTGTCATCCTACTCATCTAATAATATTATTGATGCGGGTGGTAAATTTATTTATCCCGGTTTTAACGATGGACACAGTCATTTTCTGGGATATGGGCTGGTATCAACAAAATATGCTAATTTAGTTGGTACGGGTTCGTACAACGAAGTTATTGAGAGAATTAAAGCCCACAACAAAAAGTATCCGAGCAACTGGATACTTGGCAGAGG
>CAZGWS010000095.1:5226-7751 GCA_964528805.1 uncultured Lentimicrobiaceae bacterium
AAGATAAGAGTTTATGCAATGATAAATCCGACTAAGGAAAACTTTGACTTTTTCTTTTCTAAAAAACCAATCCACAATGGCAGGCTAACGGTAAGCTCAGTTAAACTCTACGCTGACGGAGCATTGGGTTCACGTGGGGCATTACTTCTTAAACCTTATCATGATGATCCACAAAACACAGGACTGCTGCTTCATAATATTTCATACTTCGACAGTATATGTAATTTAGCTTATAATGCCGGTTTTCAGGTAAATACACATGCTATCGGCGATTCGGGAAACAGAATAATTTTACATGTATATGCAAAATATCTTGTAGGTAAAAATGATAAACGGTGGCGTATAGAGCATGCTCAGGTTGTCGATCCTAAAGACCTGAGGCTATTCCGACAATATTCAATAATTCCATCTGTACAAACAACACATTGCACGTCTGATATGTATTGGGCCGGTGAGCGATTAGGTCCCAAGAGAATAAAAACCGCATATGCTTATCACGATTTACTAATCCAAAATAGCTGGCTGATAAATGGAACCGATTTCCCGATAGAAGATATAAGTCCGCTAAAAACTTATTATGCTGCCGTAAGCAGAAAAGACTTAAAAGGCTGGCCCGACGGCGGTTTTCAAATGGAAAATGCATTAAACAGAGTAGAGGCACTTCGCTCAATTACAATTTGGCCGGCTGCCGGCAGCTTTGATGAGAAAACTAAAGGCAGTATTGAAGCCGGGAAAGTGGCCGACTTTGTTATCCTTGAAAAAGACATTATTAAAATACCTGATGGTGAAATACCTACAACAAAAGTTATTGCTACATTTGTAGATGGCATTAACGTTACTAAATAAATTAACTGATTATGGCTGATGATAAAAAGATAATATTTTCGATGGTGGGTGTGGGCAAAACCATACCACCAAATAGGCAGATACTTAAAGATATTTACCTGTCGTTTTACTACGGAGCCAAAATCGGCATTATTGGTTTAAATGGCTCCGGTAAGTCAACGCTGCTTAATATTATTGCAGGGTGCGATCCTGTTTACAATGGAGAAGTTGTTTTTGCCAAGGGCTATTCTGTTGGATTGCTGGAGCAAGAGCCCAATCTTGATGACACTAAAACCGTACGTGATGTTGTGGAAGAAGGTGTGCAGGATGTAGTTGACTTACTTAAAGAGTACGAAACTGTTAATCTGCAATTTTCTGAACCAATGTCAGACGATGCTATGGACAAATTAATACAAAGGCAGGGTGAGCTCACCGATTTAATCGAACAGCACAATGGGTGGGAACTCGACACTAAACTTGAGCGTGCTATGGATGCTCTCCGTTGTCCTGAAGAGAATAAGCTAATTGGTGTGCTATCCGGTGGCGAGCGACGCAGGGTAGCACTCTGCCGCCTACTGCTTACAGAGCCTGACATCCTACTACTCGACGAACCTACAAATCACCTTGATGCTGAGTCGGTTGAGTGGCTTGAGCATCATCTAAAGCAATACAAAGGGACAGTAATTGCTGTTACTCATGATCGTTATTTTTTAGATAACGTTGCCGGATGGATACTGGAACTCGACCGTGGGAAAGGTATCCCCTGGAAAGGTAACTACACAGGTTGGCTAGAGCAAAAAACCAAGCGTATGGCAATGGAAGAAAAAACTGCCGGCAAACATCGCCGCACACTCGAACGTGAGCTTGAGTGGGTTAGGATGGCACCAAAAGCACGACGTGCTAAGTCGAAAGCACGACTGTCTAATTACGAAAAACTATTAGCCGAAGATACCAATGAAAAAGAAGAACGTCTTGAAATATTTATCCCCAACGGACCACGATTAGGCAACAAAGTTATTGAGGCTAAAAATTTAAAGAAAGGATATGATGACAAATTGCTTTTTGATGAATTAAACTTTAGCCTTCCACCCGGTGGAATTGTTGGTGTGATAGGTCCTAATGGTGCCGGCAAAACAACACTTTTCCGACTTATAATGGAGCTCGAAAAACCTGACAGTGGTCACTTTGAGGTTGGCGACACCGTTAAGGTTGGATATGTAGATCAGGCTCATCAGGAAATAGATCCTGAGAAAAGTATATGGGAAATAATTACCGGCGGACACGATAACATTCAGCTTGGTAACCGTAGCATGAACTCACGTGCTTATGTTTCGCGCTTTAATTTTAATGGTACCGACCAAGGTAAAAAGGCAGGAGTACTATCGGGGGGTGAGCGTAATCGAATGCATCTTGCAATGACTTTACGTCAGGAAGCCAACGTCTTATTGTTAGATGAGCCTACAAATGATATCGATGTTAATACGCTACGAGCTTTGGAGGAAGGTCTTGAACATTTTGCAGGTTGTGCTGTTGTAATATCTCACGACAGATGGTTTCTTGACAGAATTGCCACTCATATCCTATCCTTTGAAGGGGATTCACAAGTGAGTTTTTTTGAAGGCACGTATTCCGATTACGAAGAAAATAGAAAGAAAAAACTCGGCGATACAGTCCCCAAAAGAATCAGATATAGAAAACTT
>CAZGWS010000095.1:7851-9161 GCA_964528805.1 uncultured Lentimicrobiaceae bacterium
ACAGATGAATACCCTGTAATATTTTTCTTTGATGCTCATAAACGCGGTAGCATGCCTGTTAAAAAATATCACAATCTTGCTGATGCTTATGGATTTATACTTGCCGGATCTAATAACTCCTCTAATGGACAAAGTCAGGGAAATATGGATAAAACCATCGCTATCTTTATAGATGATGTTAACGAACATTTTAGTGTGAATTCAAACAGAAACTATACCGGAGGATTCTCAGGAGGAGCACGTGTGGCAGCTTATACTGCGTTGTTTAAAAGAAAAATAACAGGCGTAGTTGGCTGCGCTGCCGGTTTTCCGCAAATTACTACAAACCCAAATACAAGCTTTGCGTACTTTGGGATAGTTGGCAATACCGATTTTAACTACCTCGAAATGAAAAACCTCGACCGATCGCTTGAGAATGCCAATATAAATCATTTTTTAAGTATCTATAATGGTAAACACGATTGGCCACCACCACAGATAATGAATGATGCTTTTGTTTTTTTTCAATTGGATGCTATGCGTAAGCATGTTATCCCTCAAGATACCAATTTAATTTCTAAGATAAAGACACAAATTGACGACTCAATAAATGCATCATCTGATAATATGGATTGGCTGGCACTTGGTTATTACCTTAAAAAGGCTGTAGTTTTTCTTAGCAGTTTTCCAGATACACAAAACTATCAGCAAACATATAATAAGGTAGTAAATAACAAAAAATACAAAACAAAACTCGAAGAAGCCTTAAAACAGGAGAAAGTTGAGCAAAAAAATCAACAATCATACATCAGGGCATTAGAAAATAAAGATAAAAGCTGGTGGATTTACAAACTACAGGTTCTAACCACCGAATCATTAAATAGCAACAACAAAGCACAAGTCTTAATGGACAAACGGTTAGTAAATTATTTGAGTCTTTTGTCGTACATGTATGCTACAAATGCACTAAAAACCAATGATGTTGCTGCGGCTAATCGTTACCTCACAATTTATGAGACAGTTGACCCTGATAATCCGGAAGTATATTATCTTAAAGCAGTTAGGCTCACCAAGTTAAAACAGAATGAGGACGCTGTAGCAGAGCTTTACAAATGCGCTGAATATGGATTTGCCGATACCGGTAGAATTTTAGCTGATAAAGACTTTTTGCTTGTTAAAAAATCACCTGAATTTAACAATATATATAATAAAGTTTTACAAAATATAAATAACAATAAAGAAACAAAATAAATTAAAACTATGAAAACTGTAATCGACCGTTTTTTACGGTATGCAAAAATTGACACACAATCTGACGAAAACTCGATGAG
>CAZGWS010000095.1:9261-10849 GCA_964528805.1 uncultured Lentimicrobiaceae bacterium
CAGGATATTATAACCTCAGATGGCACTACCCTGCTTGGCGCAGATGATAAAGCAGGTATTGCCGAAATTATAACAGCTGTTGCGTACCTCAAATTACATCCCGAAATAAAACATGGCGAAATACGTATCGGCTTTACCCCCGACGAAGAAATAGGTCGTGGTGCTGATAAATTCGATGTTAAAAAATTTAACGCCGAGTATGCTTTTACCCTCGACGGAGGTGAAATTGGTGAGCTGGAATTTGAAAACTTTAACGCTGCACTCGCTACTGTTACTCTTAACGGACGAAATGTACATCCGGGTACGGCAAAAAATCAGATGAAAAACTCAATGCATATAGCTATGGAGTTTAATGCATTGTTACCGGCTACCGAACGCCCTGAATATACTACAGGATATGAAGGTTTTTTCCACCTGATTGACATCACCGGCACAGTAGAAAAAACTGTTGTGCGTTATATTGTTCGCGACCATGACATGCAGCTTTTTACTAATCGAAAAACGATTCTCGCAGAAGCTGCAAATTGGATTACTACAAGATATGGTGCAGGCTCTATTGAGATTAACATCGAAGATCAGTATTTTAATATGCGTAAAAAAATTGAGCCGGTACTCCATATAGTAACTCGTGCCGAAAAAGCAATGAAAGACTGTGGAGTAGTACCAATCATCAAGCCCATCCGTGGAGGTACCGATGGTGCTAAGCTTTCGTTTATGGGACTGCCAACACCTAACCTGTTCACAGGGGGACATAATTTCCATGGTCGATTCGAGTACATCCCAATACAATCGATGATAAAGGCAGTAGAGGTTATTGTAAAACTAATCAGTATATAATAATAATCTTTAAGTATTGATTTACTGTAAGTTAACTTAATCTAAGAACACACAATGAAAATAGAACTAGACTTAAATATCATCAAAAGAAACTCGGAAATTAGAGAAGCAGAAAATTTAAAATTTAGGAGTTTTTTAAAAGGTCAGGATTCAGACCAAGTTGACCAAATTGTCCATGAATTATATGAAGAAGTTCTTGAACATATAGATTGTACAAAATGTGCAAATTGCTGTATAGAATTAGAAACATGTTTTCAAAAAGAAGAACTTGAGCAACTGACAAAACATCTAAATATTGACAAGAAAGAATTTATTAAACAATCAACAAAACCTGTGCAATTAGGAGAAAAAGACAAATATTTCTTGAATTCCGTACCATGTCAATTCTTGACTGACAAAAAATGTACAATTTACGAATTACGACCAGAAGAATGTAATTCATACCCGTATTTGCACAAAGACGATTTTAATTCCAGACTGTTTGGTGTTATTGAGAATTATGAAATATGCCCAATAGTTTATAATGTTTACGAACTTTTAAAACAAAAAATGAATTTTAAAGACGTTGACTATGACCCCTTCTTTTGACGATGATGGAACAGAAGTGAATCCTGACCTAATTCCAAAGGAATCCCTTTGTTTGATTTGCAAAAACCGGGACGATCAAAACGATGAAATCCTTTACTAATTAAACATTATTGAACAAAGAAATGATGATGAATTTAAATGTTTTGCATTTGAAAACATAAAT
>CAZGWS010000096.1:0-10792 GCA_964528805.1 uncultured Lentimicrobiaceae bacterium
GCAACAATTGCAAAAGTGTTTGAAGAAAGAGGTGAGAAAATTGACTTTATGGTAGGTACCATGATAGAGATTCCAAGAGCCGCCCTAATCGCTGATAAAATAGCACAGTCGGCCGAGTTCTTCTCATTTGGAACCAACGACTTGACGCAAATGACGTTCGGCTACTCAAGAGATGATGCAGGTAAATTTCTTCCAATTTATATAGAAAAAGGTATACTCAAAGAAGATCCTTTTCAGGTGTTAGATCAGGAAGGTGTTGGACAGCTCGTTGCCATGGCAGTGAAAAAAGGCAGAAAAACACGTAAAAAAATCAAACTTGGTATTTGTGGCGAACATGGTGGCGAACCGAGTTCAATTGAATTTTGCCACCGTGTAGGATTACACTATGTAAGCTGTTCTCCATATCGTGTGCCAATTGCACGCCTTGCCGCTGCGCAGGCTGTAATTGTAAATAAACACAGCTGGAAACGTAAGAATAGTTAATTGTCTTTCAGACTTATTAAATGAAAAGCCATTCGATTATTTCGGATGGCTTTTTTTGATTATCTCTTAAAAAATTATTTACTTTTGGGAAATGCTAAAATTAATTGAAAAATACATCTACTTATTTGAGTTTAAAATTCATAAAAGCATGATGCATGATAAGTTAAAACGCTATCAATCATATTTTAAAGGCGATATTATTGATATAGGAGCCGGCGACCAACCATATCGTGGTTTTTTTTCGGATGCATCAAAATATATAGCTACAAACACAAAATCTCATTATAAAGATAATACCAACAGCATAGAAAGGTTTACTGATATATGGATTAAAGATGCATCTGTACTTCCATTTAGAAATAACGAAGCGGACGGAGTGCTTTGTCTTCAAGTACTTAGTGTGATACAAAAACCCGACCTTTTTTTTAAGGAAGCTGAACGAATACTAAAACCGGGAGGAAGGCTGCTGGTTACAACTGATTTTCTATATCCCACATGGAGCAAGTACGATCATGCACGCTACTCTGCGCAACATTTAGAATTACTTGCAAAAGACGCCGGGCTTAACGTACTTAAAATAGAAAGTTTTGGCGGAATGAAGAGTCTCTTCTTCTCTTTGTTGAGCCGGCGAATAAGAAGTTATCCTGAAAGGATAAAGAGTGCTTCTTCATTATTTGGCAAGTTTTGCAGAATGGCTACCTTCTCTCTATATCTACTCTTTCTTCCTTTTATCTCATTATTGGGGTATATTATCTTTCTTATTGATAAAAATAATTATTACGATTTCGACTTTACTTTTAACTTATTGCTTCTTGCTGAAAAGCCCCTTTAGAAGATTTATTAGCCGAATTACATCTGATTTAGTTACTTTAAAAATATCAAGTCCAACTGAACTCAACTTATTAAAATGGAAAAGTGAATAGGCAAAGCTTGCAAAATAAGTTAAGCTTGTTGCAATAGCTGCTCCGGTAAGTCCGAAAAAGTAAATCATCCATATAGAAATAAGAAGAGTTGATATTAAGCCTATTAAGCTTCCCTTTGTGTTAATTTTTATCATCCCTACACCCGAAAAGAATGAGCTAAACAGCATAGTTGCCGACACAAACACAATACCCGGTCCTAAGAATAACAATATCTCATGTACATGCGAAAAGTCTCTGCCAAACAACGCAGTAAAAAAACCTGAGGGAAGTAGTAGAATAATAGACGTTGCAATAATTGTAGCAACAAAAGTCATCTTAACAAGAGGGATTGTAGTACGTATTGAATCTTTAATACTACTTTGGTTTGAAACTCTTGAATATAGAACTAATCCAAAACTTTTTCCAAGTATCCAAATTCCTTCTGCGAGTTGAACGGCGACCGAAAAACGCCCAAGCATGGCAGTACCTAAAAAATAATCGATAATATAATATGAGAGTCTGTAATTCAAAAGTTGAACACCACTACCGGTTTGTAACACAAGCGAATAACTGAAAGTATGCCTTAACGTCTCCATTATACTTTTTTGGATGCCACTTGATTTTATTGTTAATAAAGCAACTGAAGAGCTAACAAAAACAAATCCAAAAGATACATACAATGCCCACAAGTAAGCATCTACATCAATAAATTTAATAATAAAAAACTGAAATAATATAGATAGTAATAAAAGCAGCGACTGCACAAAAGTTATAATGTTATGAAATTTAATCTTTTCCTTACCCAATAGAAGATACATATTTATACTAGCAAAGGAATTGATAATTGCTAATAAATAAATATTGTTACCAAAGTGTGCAGGATAAAGATTAAAATAATGAAACACCCAAACTACTAATACAGAAGCTATTGCAGACCATATATAGCCCACAATCAATAAATTTTTTAGTGGATGTCTTGGTGTTAAGTAAACCAATCCGGCGCCACCCCATATTCCTACAAAGAGTGCATTTATTGTAATTGCCAATATCAGTAAGCTAATCATCCCCATACCATCATCACCCAACAAACGCGCACTCATTATCACAATAATAAGGTTTATAACGGCAGTACCGCTACGCGAAAAAAAAGTACGGATTATGTTTACTCCAATCATGTTTTAGTGCTACTTATTAAATATCTGCTTCCAAACCGTATAAGAATGACGCTCGCTTCCAACTTCATCTTTGTTACATATGGTTGACTGAAGCATTATTGATAATATGAATAGAATAATATTTTTCATTTTTTAAATCTCAATTCAGCCAAAAATGCACGCCATCCTGACGATCTTTTCTTTGCATCTATAACCATTATATCTGACGACTTAGAGAAAGTATGAAGTCCTTTATTATGAGACCATGTTTGCTGTGGTGCTATTTCACCAACCAATTCTTCAATAAAGGAAGTAGGTGTAAGTTCAGAAATCTTAAACCAATCGATTTTTTCTCCATACCAACCAACACTATGCTGAGCCGGTCTAAAAAGAACATCATTTTTAATAATAAATTGTCCTGCCGGGCGGCTTCCAGCCGGATCGGTCTTAACAGGATTTAAAGTATGAGCTTTATATGTTCCGGTGAGCTCATCACTATGGTAGATAAAAAGTTTTTCGTTAGGTGAGCTATTCTTTATTCCGCAAAATAACCACCATCGCTCATGGAAATCAACAATACTTACATCAACTCCGGCAACATCTAACAGCACTTTCTTAAAATGAAACTCTTCAGCTTTATCATCCCACTCGTACAATTCTATAGTTCCATTTTCTGCAGTTTCAGGAATCAAATAAGTAATATGTTCATACTGAAAAACAAATGGATAAGCTAAATGAAAAGGTTTTTCAATTACTGTTTTTATTTTTATAGGCACATTATTTTTATCTAATTTCAACAGACTTATTACTCCTTTTTTAATTTTATAATCATAATCTTCAAAAACAACATAATTTGAACCATTACTATTAAAGCAGAAGCAATCAGCAGCATATTGCGAGCCTGAACGCAAATTTAGCCACTTAACATCTTTAAAATCAGCGGTAACAGGTAATTTTGAGTTAACCGATTGAACTATACCTATATCCCAATGCTCTTGTTTAAACAATCTTGTAATATGAAATTTAATACGATTCTGAAATAAGATAAAGTAAAACTTCATCATCTTCCAATTAACGGGCAGCTTGTTCATTGCCGCTTTTGATTGGCTGTGTTCTTTTTCAAACGACGACTCATCACCAATTAAAATTTGCTTACAAACCTGCAATGGCATATCTACGCTATTCATCAGCAAACTATTTAAATGCTCTGAATATGAATGGAGTACAGTTTGGTATAATCGGCGGTTAATTATCACGCCGGCATCAATTAGGTTATTTAGTTTTTGAAGTATAACGCCGTTGGTAGGACTATTTTTATAAATCTCCCAGAAACCTGTAGGACCTCCTCTAAACTTCAATTCATTGCCGTGGTGGAATGACCACACGCCATATTTCGCAACTTCAAGAATATCACCTCTTATAATATTAAACCCAAAACGCAGAATAAAGTCAAGATTTTTGTTTTTTATCTCGTCAATGTCAACTTGACGAAAATATTCAGAATATTTTCCTTTTTTAATTGTGTTACAGTTTAATATATCAACACCGTGTAACACATCCTCAACTTTAATATGTTTGAGGGCAGGGATTTTAAAAACAAACTTGCTGCTTAACCTATAAAATGCGTGCTTATTTATATTATTTTTAACTTTTACCGCAAATGAATTTGTTGCCTTATTAACGCTGGCATCATTAATAATAAGCACAACCTCAGCAACTTCGGAAGAAATAAGCAGGCTTATACATTTGTATTGCCAAGCACTTAGCACCATACCGTAAGTCATTATCCCAAAATGTAATTTGCCGGATTTATTACTCATGATGATAACGGTTTGAATATGCGGCGTTTGGCATTTTGGAACATTTCATTTTCAAGTTACAACTAATTTTAATTATTGCTAACATATTCATATTTAGTATTATCTGCCAAATGACGTATATTATTTGTTGGGCACTGTGCTTTTTTACTTTTTAATCACAACTTTATTTGTCGATATTAATTCTCCTTTTTTTGTGAAGACTGACGCAACAATCATTTGGTCTGAGATATTATTTAATTCTATTCTATTTTCTCCTTTTTTGATTTTATATGTCGCAACCAAATGTCCAGAAAGTGATTTAATTTCAAGTCTGAGATTTTTTCTGTTTCCTGTATATTCAACTGTTATTTGTCCGTTTGTTGGATTAGGATAAATGAAAATTTCAGAATGTTTTGTTTCTGTAATATTTTTAGTTGATGACAAAGTCTCACAATCAATTTGAGAAAAAATTAATTCTCCATTATTTGAGATTCTTCCTTTCCAACAATTACCATCTTCTGATTTCATTATTATACCATTTAAGTTGTGTTCAAAAAGTAAGTCTCCATTTATATGAACTTTTGCTTTTGGTTCTTCAACTCCAAATCCAGTATTATTTCCATTGAATATGAAATTGTTTGATGAATTAAATTCTACCCCAATACTTTTAGATGTACTGATATAATGATTTGTATCACCTATCATTATTTTTGCTTTTTCACCTGCATTCCAGTTATTTGGTTCAATAAAAATGGCTGCATCTTCACCATCATCAGCACGGAGGTGGAGTTTTGCTTGGGGTGATGTTATGTTACCTATACCTATTCTGCCAGTTTTGTTATTGGCATTTGATCTGCTAACAAACAATGTGGGCTTAGAACTTCCAAAACCGATCATTAATGATTGCTGGAATGTATTCACTAACATATTTTCCGAATCTCTGCCACTACCAATAACCATAGATAAATAGTTAACTGATTTTACAGCAGTACCAATGGCAATACTATTACCTGCATTATCTGTTGTGTGGCTATTAGTGCCAATTGCAACTGAGCCAACACCTGTCGCTGTACTATTAAGACCTATTATGCTTGCTCCAATAGCAGAGGAGCCTTGATCACAAACTGTACACTGTCCGAAGATTAAACTTATTTGAATAACTAATAAAATGAGGGTTGTAAATAGTGCTTTCATGTTTTAAATTTTTGTTAAATAATAATTTTTGTTTTCTAGTAAATTGGTATTTTGAAGTCGAGGCATTGTGCCCAACGGTTGCTTTATATAAATTAAAGTTTACAATTATGACAGTCTAACTCTGGGATCAATGGTAGCATAGAAAATATCAACAAGAATATTAACCAAAATTAATACTACAGATATAAATAGTACAGATCCCATGATAACAGGTAAATCATATTTTTCAAGGGCATCAACAATTACAACGCCGATGCCTTTCCAGTCGAAAACATATTCAACAAATACGGCACCTGCCATCAGCGATGCAAACCAACCTGTTATTGCAGTAATTACTGGATTTAGCGAATTTCTGAGTCCATGAATAAAAACTATCCTGAAATTACTTAACCCCTTAGCTTTAGCAGTACGTATATAATCTTGCGACAGCACATCCAACAACGAACTTCGTGTTAAGCTAAGTACAATTGCGAGCGGTCGTATTCCGAGTGTTATAGCAGGCAGTATTAAATTTTTCAGGTCAACATGTTCAATACCTGTATAATTATCTACCGTGTATAAGCTGCCAAACATTTGCAGACCGGTATAATCAGCAAGCACAAAGGCAAACAGCCAAGCTATAATTATTGCCGCAAAAAATGATGGTATCGACATGCCAAACGATGAAAATACCAATAAAAACCTATCAAGAATGCTATCTTTGTATAAAGCTGCCGGGATTCCCAGCAATATCCCAAGTATCATTGCAATAAGTATTGATGTTGACGCCAGTAATAATGTTTTTGGAAATGCCTCGGCAATAATGCTGCTAACCTTACGCCTACTTTGGTACGATCGCCTTAGGTAGGGTAACTTCAGTACAATCCACCCCTCTGAAATTACAACTAACTTATCAGCACCGCCGTAGTCAGCCTTATCAAAATACCAATAATTATCAACATCTGTAAAGTTATAATACGACAATGGCGACAAATCATTAAGGAATTTAACATACTGAGTTCCAAGCGGTTTATCAAGCCCTAAATCTTTAGTAATTGCTTCCACCGATGAAATATCTGAACGTTGACCCAGCAACATTCGAGCCGGATCTCCGGGCAATACATTAAATAAAAAGAAAATAACGGTAATAACCCCCCAAAGAACTAATATTCCATAGTACAGTCGTCTTAGTATAAACTTTAACATTATTGTGTTATTAGTTGTTTAACATTTGCTGCTGTTGGGAAATCGTTATAATGCCATTTTGCAACAACAATGCCATTATGCATTAATATCATTCCGGGATTTGAGCGAATCATTGCTTTCAACTCTGTATCATCAGCAAAATAAACATTATAGTCCATTATATAAACCTCTCTGTATCTGTTAATTTCATCCTTAGTAGAGCTGGTAAGCATTGCAACATCAACCTTACTTTTATTCAATGCTTTAAACAATTCTGCGGCATCAATCATTCCTTGTCCTTCAGCATTTTGCAACTCGTTAGAGATTAAAATTAACTGATAACCCGGATTTTCAAATATATCGTCGGTAATGATATTACCATTATCATCTTCAATAATAACACCATGTTTTAGTATGAGTTGAGAATCATCAACCCTCTGTGAGACAAATTTCCATTGCGACATCCAAGTTGAGTCGTTCCAAGGATAATCAGGTGATATAAACTCCTTTGTTTCACCTGTATTTTTATTTTTATAAATAAGATATGTATGTACGGTTTTGCGCCCGGTGCTTTTCATATCATTACCAACTTTCCAATCTCTAAAATCAATAATGGGCAAATGATTATAATTATAAGACATAAACCAATCGAATCCAAAAAGAAACAATATTAATATCACAATCTGCATCCATTTTTTCAACTTTGTACTTATTTTATTACGCATAAAAAATATTACAAGTGCAAATATTATCAGCACAATATTTTTATAGAATGTTTGCCAATTTGTTAATTTAATTGCATCGCCAAAGCATCCACAATCAGGAACAAGATTATATTTAGCATCAAAATATGTAACAGTTGTAAAGAATATCATTATCAGCAGCACGCCCAATGAAGCAAGTTTTACACGTAACTTAAAAAGCAAAGCAAAGCCCAAAAGAAACTCAATACTTATAAGCAGCACAACCAAAACAAACGAAAAGTCAATCATAAAATACCAACCATAAACATCCAAATAGTCAATAACCCTATAATCGGTACCCAAAGGGTCGATACCTTTTACTACAGACGAAAAAATAAATACAATCCCTGTTATAAGTCTTATTATTTTAACTATCACCGGTTCTATTATCTCATTTTTAACCATACTACTTTTCAATTATTAATTTTATAAGAGCAAAAAGGGAATAATTTATAATATCCTGATAGTTAGCATCTACACCTTCGGATGCTGTGGTTTGCCCTTTATTATCTTCAATAGATTTAATGCGTAACAGCTTCATTAATATGATATCGGTAAGCGAAGAAACACGCATATTACGCCATGCCTCGTTATAGTCGTGATTTTTATTCATCATCAAATCGCGCGATGCATCTATATATTTCGAATATAACTCAATTGCTTTTTCACTACTCATATCAGCTGACTCGGCTACCCCCAAATCAAGCTGAATAAGTGCCATCACAGAGTAATTTACAATCCCAACAAACTCCGGAATTATGCCTTCTTCAACCAATTGGACATCCTTAGTTTGCAAACTCCTTATCCTGTTAGCCTTAATGTATATCTGATCCGTTAAGCTTGGCAGCCTAAGTATGCGCCATGCAGTGCCATAATCCTGTTGTTTACTTTTAAAGATGTTTCTACAACGAGAAATTACCTCTTCAAACTGATTTGCCGTATTATTATTCATTTGTATTAGCGGTTAAATTTTACTTTTGTAGAAAGTTTATAAACATAGTGCAAAAATGGGAAATAAAAGTACATCTTTTAATGAAATTTCTAATATTAAAATCAATAATAAAAATATTGACTTCATAACGCCAAAGATTATGGGTATTTTAAATCTTACACCTGATTCATTTTATGACGGTGGAAGCCTTATGAATACTAACAGCATGTTAAAGCATACTGAAGAAATGATACAAAACGGCGTTGACATTATTGATATTGGTGCAGTATCAACGCGACCCGGTGCTGATATTGTGCCTGCTGATGAGGAATTGAGAAGGCTTATTGAACCAATAAAACTCATAAGTTCAAAATTTCCGGAAATAATTCTGTCTATCGACACGTACAGGGCGGAAGTAGCTGAAATAGGAATTGCTGCCGGTGCACATATTATAAATGATATATCAGGCGGGACAATGGATGCGAACATGTTCAACATTATTGCCAAGCTAAAAGTTCCTTACGTTTTAATGCACATACACGGCTCTCCTCAAACTATGCAAAAAGTACCCATTACTCACGATGCAATATCTATTGTCAAGAATTTTTTTAGAGATTCTGTTATAAAACTACACAAACTTGGCGTACACAACATAATACTTGACCCCGGATTTGGGTTTGGAAAATCGCAAGAATGCAACTACACACTATTGAAAAATATGGAAGAAATAAGAATAGAAAATCTCCCGATTCTTGCCGGAGTATCGCGTAAATCGTTAGTCAACAAAATACTGAATACAACACCACAAAATGCTCTTAACGGGACAACGACGCTAAATACAATTGCCTTATTATCAGGGGCTAATATATTAAGGGTGCATGATGTAAAAGAGGCCAAAGAAGTTATTAAAATTATAGAGTTTATGGACAAAGTTTGCGTATAAGGGTATAACTAAATAACAGTCAAATAATGAAACTAATATTACGAAATAATACTGACCCATACTTCAACATTGCTGCCGAAGAATACTTTCTGAAGAATTACAACGACGACATATTAATGTTTTGGAAAAGTGAGTATTCAGTAGTTGTAGGAAAGCATCAGAACACAATGGCAGAAGTAAATATTAATTTCACAGATAAAAATAATATTCCGGTAATTAGAAGGATATCAGGTGGGGGAACAGTTTACCATGATACAGGGAATATTAACTACACTGTAATTACATCAGCAACGAATAATGAAAAGCTTGTTGATTTTGTAAAATTTACAAAGCCTATTATAGGTTTTTTGAATACATTGGGTTTAAAAGCTATTTTTGAGGGTAAAAATAATCTCACAATACAGGGTTTGAAATTCTCAGGGAATTCAGCACATGTTTTTAGAAACAGAATACTAAATCATGGCACATTGCTTTTTAACACAAACCTCGACAATCTTCAATCTGCAATAAGTGCCGCCAACTTTACTATTACCGATAAAGGAGTAAAATCTATACGAGCAAATGTTGCAAATATATCCGGTCACCTGCATAATGCAATGTCGATTAGTATGTTTGAAGACAAGTTGCAAGAATATTTTGTTAATTACTTCAACATTAAATCCAAACATCAGTTATCAAATTATGATGCTGATAAAATAAATGAACTTGTTGAGAATAAGTATAAACTTTGGGATTGGAATTATGGATATTCTCCACCATACATATACACAAATAAGTACAAAGGTCATTCTGTTTCAATGGATATTGTAAAAGGAATAATTACGAAAATATCACTTAATCATATTAAATTAATTGATGATGAAATTTGTAATCTATTAATCAATACCCGTTTTAATTATAATGAAATTAAGGCATTACTATCACAATATAACCTCAAAGAAGATGAACTTCCAATATATTTAAGGCTACTTGGGATAACAAGAGTATGCTGACTTTCTATATCAGCTAAAACAATAATACAACAAGTTCCACTGGTAAAAATTGAGAACTAATAATTACCTGAAGTTGTGTTTTACTCAAATCGTTACAGCTTTGTATTATAGCTTTGTTATCGACGTCCTACGGACTTTCTCAGCAGCACCCCCTAATTAGTATTTCTAAGAAAACACTTACTTTTTGTAAAGTGATGTATATTTGTCCATTATTGTTACTGAAATTATTTCCCCTTTAAAATACGAGTGGCGTTCAGTATTGCGATTAAAGCTACACCCATATCACCAAATACGGCTTCCCACATGTTAGCCACGCCAAAAATTCCGAGGACAATAAAGATTGATTTAACGCTTAATGCAAAAATGATATTCTGCCAAACGATATTTCTCGTTCGTTTTGCCACGTCGATGGCATCGGCAACTTTTAAAGGAGAGTCTGTCATTAAAACAACGTCGGCAGTTTCAATTGCGGCATCGGAACCGAGTG
>CAZGWS010000097.1:0-1176 GCA_964528805.1 uncultured Lentimicrobiaceae bacterium
AACTCAGGATTGAGATGGAACTTACAACAATACCATCTGTCAAGGTGGTTTTTACATTTTTAAGGTTACTTACAATACTGCTTTTTCTCAAACCGCATCTAAAACCAAAATGACTACAGTAATGTTTTTGAGATAATTTTGGTTTGCTCTTGGAAGCAAAAATGATATACCTTTGCCCTAAATAAAAAAATATCACAATGTCCGGAAGTCAATTTGTTGTTATTGGAATTGGACAATTTGGGGAAGCAATTGCCCGTACGTTGTCAGAAAAAGGGGCTGAAGTTCTTGCCATCGACAAGAGTCAGGAAAAAGTAGATTATATCGCTAATGATGTGGCTTATGCTGTGGCTTTAGATTCAACCGACAAGAATGCCCTTATTTCGCAAGGCATTCAAAACTACGATGCTGTTGTAATAGCAATTGGTGAAGATTTTGAAGAATTGTTGCTTACGGCAGTAAATCTTTTGGAGCTAAATATCAAACGAATAATTGCCAGAGCAAAGGGTAAAGTTAATCGCCTAATACTTGAGAAGCTGGGGTTAAAAGAGATTTTTTCTCCTGAGCATGCCGTAGGAGCTGTTGTTGCCGAGCGACTTTTAAACCCAAGCATTGTTAACTTTTTAGACTTACCCGACGGCTATGTTATTTCTGAATTGAAAGCCCCAAAATCTATCATTGGACAAACTCTACAGTCAATTGGATTACGCGAATCGTATAAAATAAACCTTGTTACCATTAAAAATGAAGTAGAGGAAAAAGAGGGAAATGAAATTGTTACAAGACAACACATTAAAGGGGTTCCGCATCGCGATACTATAATTGAGGACAATGATTATATAGTTGTTTTCGGTAACTCACGTGATATCCAGAAGTTTATTGACATAAACGAATAAACAGCATGCCATCGAGGCTTTTTAAAATAAGAGAAAAGATAAATCTACGGATTTTCAATAGTAAAGAACTTGTAGAAAAAGTATTTCATATTCTTAGCTTTCTAATTCTGTCGGTAGTAGTTGTAGCAGGTACATATTACTATGGATTTCCTAAAACACAGCATTCCAATCAATTAATTGAAAAGATAATGGAGGTGAGTCTTATCTTCTTCTTTTTCAGATATATAATTTATATCTTCTACGACTTTCATCCTCTTAAATTTATAAAACAAAACCGGGTTGA
>CAZGWS010000097.1:1276-10765 GCA_964528805.1 uncultured Lentimicrobiaceae bacterium
TTTATATCTTCTACGACTTTCATCCTCTTAAATTTATAAAACAAAACCGGGTTGAAGGTAGTGTACTACTATTTTTTATGCTTTACATCATCTTCCCAACTATATTTAACAGGCTTATTTTCAGGGATCTATTTAATGATATCGTTTACAACCACTCTTTATTACTATTACAATTTTACTTTATTGCAATAGTTGCAATAGAACTTGGAAAATCGGGCTTTAAAATTACTGCATTAAATCTAAAACCCGCCACACTTCTTTTGCTGTCGTTTGTGCTTCTCATAGGTATGGGTACAATCCTGTTAATGCTTCCCGAGATGACTGTAAATCATCATTTTGATTTTATTAACTCACTATTTACAGCTACCAGCGCAAGCTGCGTTACCGGTTTAATAGTGGTGGATACTGCCACCTTTTTTACCCTTAAGGGGAAGTTAATAATTATGCTACTTATTCAACTCGGTGGCATCAACATCATTTCGTTTGCCACTTTTTTTGCTACTTTCTCAAAATCATCAGGAAGCATCAAGTACCAGTCGATGATGAAAGAATTTTTAAGTACAGATCAGCTTTCGGATTCAAAAAGTGTACTGCGTAGTATTATTGAGTTTAGTCTGTTGATGGAGGTTGTTGGCACTATCCTGATATATTTTTCATGGGGAGATGTACAATTTGCAAACTGGCGATCACAACTATTCACTTCAGTATTCCATGCTATTTCGGCGTTTAACAATGCAGGGTTTTCTACTTTTTCAAATAATTTGGCACAAACTGGAATACGCAATCTGTTTGGGTTTCAGACTATCATCATCTTTCTTGTTTTCTTTGGCGGATTTGGCTTTATGGCAATGCAAGATGCATTTAGCGTTAAAAGCATCCGCCAAAGGATGAAAACACCATGGCGTCGATTAAATACAGGTACTAAAATAACACTTTATATGTCGCTGTTTCTTGTAACGGCAGGTGCTCTGGTATTCTATTTCTTAGAAAAAGACACAATGGCAAACGAACCTTGGTATCATGTAGTTGTTACATCAATATTTCAATCTGTTACCACACGAACTGCCGGATTTAATACTGTAAACATAGGAAAACTTGCTACACCTGTGCTGATATTCTTTATGTTCCTGATGTTTGTTGGAGCCGGTCCGGGTTCAACCGCCGGTGGAATCAAAGTAACTACTTTTGCTGTGATTATTAAATCGGCACTGGCAACAATAAAAGGAAAAAATAATGTTGTTTTTTTTAAAAGAACAATACCATTTACTATTGTTAACAAAGCATATTATATTACGCTATTTTCAATATCCATGATTTTTGCTTCAACATTTCTGCTCTCTATCAGCGAACCGGATAACAGTTTGCTTAGTCTGCTCTTTGAAGAGTTTTCGGCTTTTGGTACTGTAGGTCTTTCTACAGGAATAACAGCATCACTTTCAGTAGCAGGGAAAACAATAATTATTGCATCCATGTTTGTTGGCAGAATAGGTACTCTAACTCTGGCAATGGCTCTTAGCACACGTGTTATTTCAACCAAATTCCGCTATGCCGAAACTTCTGTAATGGTTGAATAGTTACAGTAAGATTTCTAACTTTGCAGAAAAATAACATCATGGAAATTAGTAAAAACCTCCTTGGTTTCTTGTCAACAATACCAAAAAATGTACAACTCGTTGCAGTATCGAAAACAAAACCTGCAGAGATGGTTAAAGAAGCGTACGATGTAGGACAACGTTTT
Source organism: uncultured Lentimicrobiaceae bacterium (assembly GCA_964528805.1). GTDB lineage: Bacteria > Bacteroidota > Bacteroidia > Bacteroidales > F082. The sequence continues at coordinate 3,015 of CAZGWS010000097.1, forward strand.
TTTGGCGAAAATAAAGTACAGGATTTAGTGGCTAAATATGAACAGTTACCCAAAGATATCAATTGGCATTTTATTGGTCATATGCAGACTAACAAAATTAAATATATTGCCCCTTTTGTGCAGATGATTCATGCTGTTGACAGTTCTAAACTACTTAAAGAAATTAACAAACATGCATTAAGAAATAATCGTATTATCCAATGTTTATTGCAATTCCATATTGCCGAAGAAACTACAAAATTTGGTCTTAATTTATCAGAAGCAGAAGCAATACTTAACAATAACGAATTTAAAAATCTGAAAAATATACAAATATCAGGAGTTATGGGTATGGCAACATTTACTGACAACACCGCTCAAATCAGAAATGAGTTTAAAAAACTAAAAGAATACAGCGATTTACTTAAAGAAAAATATTTTGGCGACAAGCCATATTTTAAAGAACTATCAATGGGCATGTCGGGCGATTATTTAATTGCAATTGAAGAGGGCAGCACAATGATTAGGATTGGGACTAAAATTTTTGGATCACGGAGCTAATTATACCAAAACAAAATACATGATAACTTATACGCTTTTTGTAGTCGGCTTTGTAATCCTAATCCTTGGTGCCAAGTATTTGGTTGACGGCGCATCATCAATCGGGATAAAAGCAGGCCTCTCGCAGTTTATTATCGGACTAACAGTTGTTGCTATCGGCACATCATTACCCGAACTTGTAATAAATGTACTTGCAAGTATTAGTGGCAAAACAGGACTGGCAATTGGTAACGTACTGGGTAGCAACATTATGAATACGCTTCTTATTTTAGGTATAACTGCTATTATTTTTCCGATAAATGTAATTGATACAGTTCGTAAACGTGATATGTGGATTAATCTTATTGCAATTTTAATACTTGCGGTATTGGCAAATGATTTGGTTTTTGGTAAAAAGCAAAACGTAATTGACACAACCGATGGAATTATTTTACTTCTTTTCTTCGCAATGGTATTGTACATTCTTTTTGCAAAATCAGGTAAGCAAAGCAACACCGGTACTGCAAGCAACATTAAAGTCCAACCCCTGTTTAAATCAGTAGTTTTTATTCTCGCAGGCAGTCTGGGTTTATTTTTTGGAGGCAACTGGATTGTTGACGGGGCAACAATAATGTCAAAACAACTCGGTATTTCGCAGTCAACCATCGGGCTAACCATTGTTGCAATGGCAACATCACTACCCGAACTTGTAACTTCAATAGTAGCAGCCACAAAGAAAAATACAGATATTGCCATCGGCAACGTACTGGGTTCAAATATTTTTAACATATTCCTCGTATTGGGGACAAGTGCTGCTATCCATCCAATAGAGTTTAATAGCAGCTTAAATATACAAATAGGAATTTTAATAATAGCTTCATTATTTTTAATGATTGTTATGCGATCCGGTAAAACTGCACATACAATTACTCGTTTTGAAGGCATACTGCTTGCAAGTGGTTATGTAATTTTTTTACTTTGGTCGATATTTTTTTAGTTTTGCGATATGAATAATAAATACATCTTAGTTATTATACTCACTTTCATCTTGTTACAAACTACATCGATTGCACAACAGCAAGGTTTTGGCAGTATAAAAGACAAAAAATACATTTCGCTCTCGGGATTAAAGTATAATACCATACAAGACAAAAAACCAATTACTAACATATTACCTGTATTTAGTAAAAAATTTGAAAAAAATGACTACAACTTACCACTGCCTTTTGGTGTTGGCATAAACTCGCTCTACTACAGGCAAGCATACACAGCGAGTGATCTTCTTTTGGTTCCCGATTCAAGTTCGCTGGTGGCAAGAGCAGATACCCTGTACCAAAATACTTATGCCAGCGAACTTATAGCACAGGTAAAACCTGATATTTGGATATTCCCATTTTTAAACATCTACGGAATTATTGGATATACAAAAGGCGTAATTTCACCTAATCTTGTAGTTCCCTATATCGTTATAGAAAATATTCCTATAATTGATTCAATTATTATTGATTCAACATTTGAAATTCACGATAACATTTCATATGTTGGTTTGAATTATGGAATAGGAGCAACATTTTCAATGGGCTTTGGCAGCTTTTTCACTATTATAGATTATAACTATTCAGTTACCAATCCTACGGATCTTAGTGAGAATCTACACAGACATTATTTTAGTCCTAAAATGGGGGTATTGTTAGGAAGTAAAAATAGTGGCAATACAGGAGCGTTTTGGGTGGGTGGCACATTTATGAGTAATGATCAATCGTTTAGCGGAAAAATAGATATTGCTGAGATAAATCCCGATCTCGTAAAATTACTTGGCGAAAAAGCAACATATTCCGGTACAATAACGGCAAAACAAAAGTGGAATATGGTAATTGGTGGCTCGTGGGATATTAATAATGCAAATCACTTAACCTTTGAAATTGGCTTTTGGGAACGCAAACAGTTATCGCTTGGCTATAGTTTCAGATACTAATCCGCAAATCTTAATTTATAACAAATTACAGAGTATATTTACAAAGTTTAACCAACTATCTCTTCACCTTTTTTTTAGGGAATGTTAAAAATAGGCGATTAACATCTTTCTGCACTTTACTTTCTCCCGACTCCTCTTGTGGAGTTCTTCCGGTGGCAACACCCTGCCAAACAATTCGCTTTGTAGCAGAATTTAATACATCAACTACCACAGTACCAACATTATAATCGTGCTTCATTACCGTATAAGGGTAGGTTGTGGGCATACCATAGCCAACCACTCCAACGCTCGTACCCCCAGAGCCAATGCCAACGCCAATGCCAACAGAACCATAACCGCTGTATCCGGCATAGTGGTTAGCGTACGCCGAGTAGCTTGTCTCTTCGGTAACAAGTATGAACACCGAAACCAGCAGTTCAGCATTATCCTTTTGGTAAACATAACCCCTTGCCTCAAGCTGATCCTTTATCGACAACAAAATATATTTTTTTATCTTCGGACTAACTTCTTTATCGTTATGAGGATCCCAGGTTAACAAACCAAAAGTCTTAAATTTACTAAAATTCACATCGTGATCATATTCACCTATAAACTTCCACGAATTACAAGATGATAACAATAATGCAACTGAAAGTATTGTAAGTAGTTTTTTCATAATTATTATTTTTGGCGAAAATACACTTATTCTGCTAATCTGTAAAAGAGCTTGTTTTATAAATATGAAAGAAAATAAGTACATGACAAATATTAACATGTGTTAATTTATTATCAAATATTTGTAGATGACACTTTACACACTTATATTTGCACTGTTATTTATATAACATTAATTTTCATGAACGCTTTAGAAACATTTAAACAATTACCTCACAAAACAATTGAGCGTCTTAGTCAGTACCGAAGAGCATTGCTGATTTGCATAGAGAATGGCAAAGACCACATTTACTCACATGAAATTGCTAAAATACAGCATATTACGCCTGTTCAGGTTAGGCGCGACCTTATGCTTATTGGGTATTCGGGTACGTTGCGCAAGGGTTATAATATTCAAAAATTAATTGATTTAATTGCCGAGATTATTGATAGTGATCAAGGAATAAATGTTGCAATTGTTGGAATGGGTAATCTGGGTAGAGCATTAATTAATTATTTCACCGGCAAACGTCATAAGCTCTCTATAGTTGCCGGATTTGACAATAATGCTGAGAAAATAGGTGTGAAGGTAAATGATGTTCAATGTTATAATATTAATAAAGCTGCAGATATTATTAAATCACAAAATATCGAAATTGCGATTATTACAGTTCCTGCCGCTCAGGCAAACTCGGCAGCTAATTTGGTGATTAAAGCCGGTATTAAAGGAATATTAAACTATTCGCCAACACCAATTGATGTTCCTGACGATGTTTACCTTGAAGAATATGACATGATCACAACTCTTGAAAAAGTTGCGTTTTATGTAAAAATGCAAAATGACGGCAATGCTAAAAAGATAAAACAAAAAGGTAGCGGCGTTATGTAATAATATGCAATAATTGTGATTTTTCTCAGCCCTTCAGGTAACGCCCCCTATCACCATATTTCCGACAAACAATTATGGGCATACATCTCTCCAAAAAACTGAACTGCATGTCATTATACATTTATCACTATCCACTAACAATTAATCATTTACGATGATGATAGAGAAATGTGACAAGACCAATCATAAAAGAAGTAATTTATAATGATTCTAATGTCAAACTTTAGATTTCCTTTAGAATTAATAAATACTTTTACAGGATGAAAGTTCTGATAATAGAAGATGAAATAGATTTGCTGATTACCATAAGCAACTTCCTTACAAAGGAAAAGTACATATGCGAATTAGCTGAAAACTTCTGTAAAGCAGAAGAAAAACTTCTTATTTATCAGTACGATATAATTTTATTAGACATAACTCTTCCCGATGGTAACGGTCTGGATTTATTAGATGTAACAAAGAAAAATAACATTCATGCAGGTGTAATTATTTTATCTGCAAAAAACTCAACTGACGATAAAATATCGGGCTTAGACCATGGTGCTGATGATTATATGACCAAACCGTTTCAGTTATCTGAACTCAACTCGCGAATAAAAGCAGTACTCAGAAGGCGTAAATTCGATGGAAGTAACATACTTAAGTTCAAAGAAATAACGATAGATACTGAAAATAAAGAGATTAAGATTAACAGAAAACCGTTGTCATTCACAAAAAAAGAATACGACCTGCTAATGTATTTCATTGTTAACAAAAACAGAGTGTTAACTAAAGAAGCAATTGCCGAGCATCTTTGGGGAGATAACATCGACTTGGCTGATAATTTTGATTTTATTTATACACACTTGAACAACATCCGTAGAAAAATTAAGCAGGCAGATGGTGTTGATTACATTAAAACCAACTACGGAATTGGTTATAAATTTACTGATGAATGAGATTCCTCGCAAAGATAAATAGAAATTATTTGATGCTCCTGTCGGTAATGTTTTTAATCATTTCCATATCAGGATACTTCATTATTGAATTTCGATTCGAACACGAAACAAAGGAAAAATTAGAGCAAACTGCTTATCTCATACATGAGCAAATTAGAAATACAGATATATTCCCAAATTTATATCCTATTATTATTATCAAAAAAAGTGATAACGATGTGGTACAGAAAAGAATTTTCAGAGATGTGTATCTGCATAATGAAGGTGAAGAAGATGAAGACGAACCCTACATCGAGCTACTGGAAACAGTAAAAATTAATGGATTTTATTACCAAATTAAACTGCGCCACTCAATGTTTGAAGCCGAGGATATGATTATGGCAATAGCCTATCCTCTGCTGGCACTACTGCTATCGGCATTCTTGATTTCGTATTTTATAAATAAAAAAACAAATAAAAATATTTGGTGCGATTTCGAACAGAACCTCAATGCAATTGAAAATTATTCATTTAACCAATTAAAAAAACTGACTTTAAAAAAGTCGTCGGTTGTTGAATTTGCGCGATTAAATGATGTGATAACAAACCTTACCCGGAAATTAAATAATGATTATCAGTTGCTTAAAAGATTTACCGAAAACTCATCTCACGAAATACAAACACCTATTGCCATCATACTTTTAAATTTAGAAGAATTGCTTCAGCACAACATTAACGAACAGGCTGCTAAGCAAGTTGTTACAGCTATTAATTCTGTTAAAAGATTATCATCCCTAAACAAAAGCTTAGTGCTGCTGACTAAAATTGAGAATAAACAGTTCCCACTAAAAAGCAAACTATCATTAAACAAAATAATACGATCTAAAATTACAGACTTTGCTCCTCTTTTAGAAAATAGTGATATTAAAATTATTATTAATGCTAATGAAGATTTTAATCTGCAATCAAGTAACGACTTGATGGATATACTTATTAACAACTTACTCTCCAATGCAATACGCCACAATAAAAAGGGCGGTAGCATTCAAATAGACATCGATAAAAATACAATCACTATTTGTAATACAGGTAATAAAAACAATTTAAGTAATAACACAATTTTTAATCGTTTTACTAAAGAAAACTCGCAATCGTACGGACTTGGGTTAGCAATAGTAAAGCAAATTTGTAGTGAGTGTAACTTGCAAATCACTTACCATAAACAATCTGATTTACACTGTTTTATCATAAAGAAAAAGAACTAAATAATGAAGATATTAATTATTTATACGATGCTGTTGTTTGTTGGCATAACTTCCTTCGCTCAAACTCGTAATTTAGATTATTACATCCAGCAGGCAGAGGCTAACAGCCCACTGATAAACCAAAGCAAAAATGAAAATAAAATTATTGATTTGGATATTCAAAAGGTTAGGAGCATACTTTTTAAACCACAAATTGATGCCGATGCCAATCTGTTGTTTGCCCCAATTATTTCGCACGACAATAATACAAATAAGCTTCAGCTTGTGTCTGACGGAAACACTACCTCATACACAGGTTACGATATGGCATATTCCGACGGTGGACAGTATAACGCAATAGTTTCTGTTTCACAACCTCTTTTTGTAAAATCTAGATTTGATGCACTTACGCAAAAAGCCGACATCTCATCACAGTTAAACAATAACAACATTACGATCACACAACACGAACTAGTACAATTAGTTAGCCATCAATACTTACTGTGTTTAAAAGCAAAAAAGCAAAGCGAACTTAGTGCTATACTGATTAAAAAATTAGATAATCAGATTCAAACTATGCAAAAACTGGTTGACAATGCCATCTATAAAAAAACTGATTTAATGGTGATGCATATTGAAAAGGAAAACTTTGAACTTGAATTTCATAGCTTTAATACAGAATACCAAAATAACATTGCCGATTTAAACCTGCTTTGTGGAATAATGGATACATCACTTGTTAACATTCAGGATGTTAGCTTTAAACTGTCAGCAGCAAACATGCAGCAATCTTATTTTTTAACAAAGTATAAATTAGACAGTTTAAATATACTATCTTCAGAAAATATATTTAATCAGAGATACAAACCACAGGTTAATTTATATGCCAACGCAGGGATGAATGCAATATACCTTCCTTCATTTAACAGGTTTGGATTTGCCGCCGGCATTAACTTTTCATTAAAATTATTTGATGGAAATCAAAGAGAAATCGAGCACAACAAAACAAACATCATACTGCAAAATATTGAATTTGAAAAACAAAATTTCATCACTAAGAACAACATCAACAAAAGCAAATATTTAAAACAAATAAAGCTTATAAACAATCAGTTATCAATTACAAAAAAACAATTGTCGGAATATAAAAATTTAATGAAATTGTTCTCTTTCGAGCTGTCGCAAGCGCAAGTATCAATAATGGATTATAAAAACCTGATACGCGATATATCAGCAAAAAAACAAGAGTATTTACTCCTTAGTATGAAGAAGCAAGCTATGATAAATTGGTTTAATTATTGGAATTATTAATAAATCAAAAATAAAAACATCAAGTTAAGAATTGTAAAATATATTATTAAAAAAGTATAATAAACATCAGATGAATAAATTACTAACACTATTAACCGTTGCTCTATCTGTAATATTTTTGCCATCATGCAAACATCAAACAGAAAGAAAAGTTGATAAAACTCCCAAAGTTCAAGTTAGAATAACCAGTATTACACATGGATATCTTCCTGATTATATTGAATTTACAGGCAAAACAATATACCTGAACAAAAGTAGCTTAG
>CAZGWS010000098.1:0-6774 GCA_964528805.1 uncultured Lentimicrobiaceae bacterium
ATCAGAAATATAAATATTCAAAAATTTCCGAGTGCATTTATTTTAATGCATCTGCTTCGTTGCGAAACCCTTGAAATATTAGTATATATCGTCAGATTTCGACGCCTTGCATCTACATCAAACTAAACGCATGAATTATTCAGGTTAAGATAGATTATGCCTTGGTTTTAATTAATCGGGTACAAGTCGCCAGCTGCACATGCTTGGCTTCAGACTTGCGCCATGTTTAGTTTGGATTAAATACTTTATTCAGATTTAAAATACTTAACAATCGTTTGCATAAACCATTATGGTTCTCAAAATATAAATAATAAGTTAATTACTTATGATTCAAGTATATTTCATTATTTGATAAGCATTTTTTTGTATATTTGTTGCATTAGTTATAATTCCTCAAACTTATTTCACTAATGAAGAAATCATATTTATTACTAACTATACAGCTTCTGCTCACAGCTTCTATAATTGCCGGCACTTACAACACAATTCCTATTGATGGCAACAACACAGGATGGGCTACAGATGAGCAATTCACAAACTGCTCTGCCGCCGATAACGCTTATTTTACATGGGATGCCAACAATATATATATAGGAATATCAGATGCAGAAGCCGACTTTGATAATATGGCTACTTTTGTGTATTTTGACAGCGATCCTACCGGTAATAATGGTACTACAGATGCATATGCCTGGAACGATAATATTACAACGCCTTTTAAAGCTGATTATGTTGTTATTTTTAAAAATGGATTAAATAATCCCAATGACTATATGCAGTTAATGCAATACAATAACAGCACTTTTACATGGGATGAGGCATATACAGCTACGGGAAGCTTGTTTATTTTAAGCCCTGCCGGCGATACAGTTATGAAATTTAATGTTGGTGCAGATTACCGGGAACTAAAAGTAAACCGCTCATATATAGGCAACCCCGACGCCATAAAAACATGCATGTTTACCGAGCAACAGTGGAGCCCATACTGGCGATACTTTACTTGGCCATCTAACGGGTGGACAGATGCCGGAAGGACTTCAGGTCAATCAATACCAAATTATTACGGCTTTTTTCTGGAATCAGGTATAAGCCCTAACCGGACTCCATATTATGATACCAACTTCGATCTTTGGACAGGGACAGCCAAAAGCACAAGCTGGTCGGCTGCAGGTAATTGGGCAGGCGGTCTGCCGGATGCAAATACACTTGTTAAACTGCCTGCAACTGCAACCGTAGTGGTAGGATCATCAGGGGCTTTGAGTGATGATCTGCTTATGAAAACAGGTGCTGTATTAACAGTTAATACCACCGGTGAATTAACAGTAAACGGGGGGCTGTATAACTACACGGGAAGCACGGGAGTGATTATTGAGTCCTCATCATCAGGAAATGGCTCGTTAATTCAACATCAATATGGCTCTGCTTTAATGACGGTGCAATGCTACACCACTGCCAACCAATGGCATTCGTTTGCTGCACCGGTTTCCGGGCTTACTTCTAACGATCTATACCTAAATGCAAGTCCCGAAGTGTGGCTCGCTGAATATAATGAGGCATCACGCAATTACACTTTTATATCTTCCTACACCGAACCTCTTGACAACATGAAAGGTTGGATACTGTGGGTGGGTGGTACCGGCAGCAATACATATAACTTTGAAGGAACGATGAGGACAGGCACACAAGGTTCAGATAACAATGGCATTCGCTCCGCCGGTGGTGTAAATTATGGTTTCAGCTACGTTGGCAACCCCTCTACATCTGCTATAGATTGGGATGCAACTTCAGGATGGACCAAAACAAATCTTAATAATTCAATATATATAAGAAATGGTACAGGATGGGCCTCATACGTTGGAGGGGTTGGTAATAATGGAGGCTCACGATATATTGCTATGAATCAAGGCTTTTTTATTCAGGTAGCCGATGGCGGAGGTTCTTATCCTGAATACGGAACCCTTAAAATGACTGCCGATGCCTGTGTTCATAATAGTGTTGCTTACCTTAAAACAACGCCGCAAGTTGATAGCCTTATTCGCCTTCATCTTGACCAATTTGGTAACAGTGATGAAACTGTAATAAGATTCGTTGCCGGTGCAACTGATGGTTTTGACGGACAATATGATGCCGGTAAAATGTATAGCTATTCTGATAATCATCCCCTAATATTCTCTAAAAGTAATGACAACACTTTCTCTATAAACTCATTACCTCCATCAACACAGGAAGTTACTGTTGACGTAATGGGAATACAAGGTATTAGCATGACAATAAGCAAAACTGAAATAACAAGTTTTGGGAATGTTTACCTGCAAGATGAGCTTACCGGTGATATTACTAATCTCGCAACTGATGACTATACTTTTGTTTACGATACGAGCTATACTGACAGATTCCGGATTTTCTTTACTATCACTGATGTGAATAAAACACCGGCAAACAATCTGTCGTTTCGTGTCCACTCATCAAATAATAAAATCATTTTGTGGATTAACAACCACAATAATAACTATAATTTATCAATAGTAAATCTTCTCGGTCAGCAAATTTATAATGGGTATAACGATGAGTCTGTTGTAACCATTCCTGTCAACAGCAGCGGTTTGTACATTATAACTGTAAACGATGGCATATCAAACCAATCAAGTAAAATATTTGTAAAATAATAATATGGATTATATTAAAAATACTATTGCAGCTGTAATTATTCTAATAATAACATCTCCCATACTATCGCAAATATACCAACCCGAAGGCTTGAACATGCCCGGCGACTGGGATGGATGGACCAATCCGCCTACAAATATTGCTTTTGCAGGCAGTTCGCAAACTGCCGGCGGACAAGTCAGGTTAATTCCCCTCAGCAGCTCTATCTATCAAACTATCTATTATGTTAACTCATCAGGCGGAAATATAACAGCAGGTAATTATAACTTTAAGTTTACAAGTGGTCCTGTCAGCAATATTTGGCAAAACCAGTGGGGCAACGTTACAATATCGTTGAATAGCATACAACAATATACGTACGGAGTTGCCGGAACTAACGAGCCAACACCTAATAATATCACTCTAACTAACAACAAGTGGTACGTTGCTAACTGGGATAACACCGGATATGAAAATACTTCAGCTATTTTTATGGAACTATCAGCACAACCTGTTGATATTACATCTGTTAGCCAAACACCCATGTTACCAACAGCAGCTGATGATGTTGAGGTACGTGTTGAATTATCTGATAGCCTGAGTCCTGAAGAGAGCATTTTTATAAGGTACTCTGCCGATAATTGGAACTCATCACAGTTATCTGAATGTAATTTTGCCGATACTACAGGTACTGCCATCATTCCACACTATCCCAACAACACCAAGATAGAATATTATGCTTTTTCAACAGCAGCAGATAACCCCGGCACACATACTGATTTGGTAACAATTAAATATAATGACAACGGCGGAATTTACTATAGTTATACTGTTGGCGACACCCTATCGTGTGGAACAGGTATTGCGCTGATGAGTACTGAGCCCACTTTTCCGCTGGAATCATCGGAGGTGTTGGTTACGTTTAATGCTGCCTTGGGAAATGGCGGATTAGCCGGATACCACGGCGATGTTTATGCACATACAGGAGTGATAACAAGTGAGAGCACAAGTAGTTCCGATTGGAAATACGTAGTAACCGAATGGGGTGAAAATACTCCTGAGACTAAACTAACCCTTGTTGACAGCAACCTCTATGAGCTGCTAATACCAAATGTACGTGATTATTACGGTGTACCCGATGGCGAACAAATACTTAAGATGGCGTTTGTTTTCAGAAGTGGTGAGCCTGTAAATGGTTCATATCTTGAAGGCAAAACCTCTGACATTGGCGATATTTTTGTTGATGTTTATGGTAATCAACTTAATGTAAAAATTACATATCCGACAAAAAGCGCACCTCTCGTCGAGCCAAATACTCCCCTACCTGTATGTGTGGCTTCGTTACAGTCAGATTCGATATATCTTTATATTGATGATCAGTTACTTGACAGCACCGACAACGACAACATCTTCTATGCATTAACACCATCAAATTATGAGCAAGGTACACATTGGCTTATTGCTTCAGCAGTAAATTTGCAAGATGCTGCAACCGACTCGGTATTAATTTTTATCCGTGGCAACGTACCTGTAGCCGAACTTCCCGATAGTGTTGTACCCGGCATTAACTATATTGATAATCAAACAGTAACTTTGGTGCTTAGCGACCCTGCAAAACTTAAAAAATACGCTTTTGTACTTGGCGATTTTAACAACTGGACCGTTAATCAGGAATCGTACATGAACCGAACTCCCGATGGCAGTTATTTTTGGATAACACTTTCGGGGCTAACCCCCGGCACAGAGTACGCTTACCAATATTATATTGATGGGCAGCTAAAACTTGCCGACCCATACTGCGATAAAATACTTGATCCATATAATGACAAGTGGATACCGGACGCTAATTATCCAAATTTAAAAGAATATCCCTTTGGCAGTACAGTTGGCAACGTCAGCATCCTGGAAACAGGAAAACAAGATTACAATTGGATTATTAACGACTTTACCCCTGTTGCAGTAAATGAAACACAGTCGAATTTAATAATTTACGAAATGTTAGTACGCGATTTTGTTGCCGACAGGCGTATAGCTTCTATAATTGACACACTTGATTACCTTAAAACTCTTGGCGTTAATGCCATTGAGCTGATGCCAATAAATGAATTTGAAGGTAACGACAGCTGGGGCTATAATCCATCGTTTTATTTTGCCGCTGATAAAGCTTACGGTACAACAGAAGATTATAAAGCTTTTATTGATGCATGTCATCAACTCGGTATCGCCGTTATTATGGATGTTGTGTTAAATCACTCCTTTGGGCAATCGCCAATGGTGCAAATGTATTGGAATAAGCAAACAAATGAGCCATCGGCACAAAATCCGTGGTATAACCAAGTTGCTCCACATCCGTTAAGCCCGGGTTATGATTTTAATCACGAAAGTGCAGCCACCAAAACCTTTGTTAAACGATTTTTTAATTATTGGGTTACACAATTTAAAATTGATGGCTTTCGCTTAGACCTTTCAAAAGGATTTACTCAAACATACTCAGGACAGGACGTTAGCCTGTGGAGCCACTACGACCAGTCGAGGATAAACATACTTACCGATTATTATAATTCAATAAAAGCTACTAACCCAAATACTTACGTTATTCTTGAGCACTTCTCTGACAATGATGAAGAAGTAGTGCTCGCAAATACAGGTATGCTGCCTTGGGGCAAAATGACAGAGCAATTCAACCAAAATACAATGGGATATCAGGAAAATTCGGATTTCTCGTGGGCATACTATAATCAGCGCGGTTATGTATATCCAAACTTAATACCATTTATGGAGAGCCATGATGAGGAGAGACTCATGTACAAAAATTTACAATATGGAAACTCATCAGGCAACTACGATATTACCGATTCGGTTACCGCTTTAAAGCGGATATCAGCAATTATACCAATGTATTTTATGGTTCCCGGACCTAAAATGTTATGGCAGTTTGAAGAGTTAGGCTACGATTACAGCATTAACTATTGTGGAGATGATACGGTAAACGAGGATTGTCGTACATGGAGCAAGCCGGTTAGGTGGGACTATTGGAACGACGTAAACAGGCAGGAAATTTATCAAGTAATGGCAGGTATGGCAAAACTTAAAACAACGCAAGATGCCTTTAAATTTGGTACTTATACAAAAGATTTGTCTGCCCTCGCTAAGCGTGCATGGCTCAGTTACAGCACATTGGATGTATGTACAGGAGGTAATTTTGATGTAATCTCAAAAACAGTTAATCCAAACTTTCAGCATACCGGAACATGGTATAATTACTTTACAGGTGAAGGTATAGAAGTTACAAATACAACAGGTTATAGCATAAATATGGAACCCGGTGGTTACTATGTTTTTACAGATGTTGAGTTTGAACGCCCATTTTTATCATTAGAAGTTAATGTTGTTTGGAAAGAAACCGGAACAGCGGTAGTTGGTGCAGAATTAAATTTAAACGACTTGGGAAAACAAATTATCGGAGTTGATGGAAAAGCATATTTTTTACCGCAACTAAATAGTGATTATGGTTTTAAATTAAATATCCCAAATCAAGGCGATACTACAGGAGTAATTTCGGTGGGTTCTGAAAATATGACCTATACTATTGAAGTTGGGGGATGGGATTATGTAGCTGAAAACAATGCTGATAATATTAAAGTTTATCCAAATCCGGCACAAAATTTTATTAACATTTATGCCAACGAAAACTATAAATTAACAATAACAGATGTTGAAGGTAAAGTTTACGGTAAATTTAAAGTAGCAGCAGGCAATCAGGAAATAAAACTAAATAATTATAAACAAGGAGTATTTTTTTTAATATTTGACAATGATAAAAAAAGAAATTTTAGAAAAATTGTTGTGTGTAAATAACATAAACAGCTGCCATATATAACATTACAAATAACTGACTTTGCAAATTAAAATATTTATATTAATTTCGCACTCTAATGCTTAAATAAAAAATAATTAATACAATGATAAATTTTATATAATATAAAACTACTATATTAACGCAAATTAATTAACAAATAGAAAAAATGAAAAAAAGTATACTATTAATGATCATTGCAACTGCTAGTACTATTTTGTTCTCACAGAGCAATCATACTATTACAATAGATGGAACGAATGATTTTACAA
>CAZGWS010000098.1:6874-10712 GCA_964528805.1 uncultured Lentimicrobiaceae bacterium
CAAGGTTATTTACTCGAAGAAGGAGTTACTCCAAATAATGCAGCGTATAATGATGTAGTAATTAGGTCATTTGACAATAGTAATGGGGATAATTTATGGGCATCTGCAAATAACTGGTCCGACAATATTTTACCTGATGCAAGTACATTAGTTGTAGTACCTACCAGTTTTACTGCCAGTCTTGCAAACGGCATAAATAGCGTTGATGGAGAATGTTATGATATTGTTGTTGAGAGCGGAGCAACATATACACTTGAGGCAAGTGCCGGACATACTATCCATGGCTCTGTTTGGGTTTATGGCACTATAAATATTTATAGCAGTAGCTTTTTTGATATTACAGGATATTTATGGAACTGGGCATCCGGGAATATAACAATTAAAGCCGGGGGTGAATTAACAGTTAATGGTAGCACTCATAACAGTGGCATATTTACAATTGAATCAATCTCAAGTGCAACTGGATCTTTTATACCAATTGGTGCCTATTCAGGTTCTGGAACTTTTACAACACAACGCTATATATCACAAAATATTTGGCACTATATTTCTGCACCGGTTGCTGATACCAGAGTTTTTAACACTACCGGTTTTCTCGATTTAACAGGTGGTGCAAGCAACGACCAATTATTCTATTGGGATGAAAGTGCTACTATTAGTGGAACTGGAACAGGCATTTGGTATGACATACTCAATGGGACGAGCGGAGTTACATATAGCACAGGTAGTTTTAACACTTCACAGGGTTATGCAATTACAAAAAAAGGTGCAAACAAAACTATAAGTTTTACAGGAGCCCCAAATACTTCAACTCAATCAATACCTATTACTTACACTTCAGGTAGTTCAAATCCGGGTGCAAACCTACTGGGTAATCCATTTAGCTCAACAATAGCAGTTAACTCTAATGCACAAACTACTAATAACATTATCGATTTAAATTCTTCGATACTTAATTCATCTGCACAAGCTATTTATTTATGGAATGAAAATATAAGTGATTACACTATTGTTAACAATAGTACCGGTGCAACATACATTGAACCCGGGCAAGGATTTATGGTTATTGCTAAAACAGGTGGTGGTAGCTTTAGTTTTGATGCAAATATACGTAAACATGGTACCGGATCATTCTATAAGAATACTAATAATAATGCTTTAAATTTTGAGCTTTCAGTTATAGATGACGCCAACAACTTAAATAGGGCAACAGTTGCATTTTTGCCAAATATGACTTTTGGTCTTGATCCATCATACGATGGTATGAAACTAAAAGGTAATCCAAATATTGCTCTTTATACAAGACTTGTTGATGACAATGGAGTTGATTTTGCTATTCAGGCTCTTCCTGATGATGAAATTGAGAATGTTTCAATCCCGGTAGGCATTGATGTTATTGAGTCAACAATGATTACTTTTAGCATTACATCCGAAAATATGGGAGCCTACCCCATTTACCTTGAAGATACTCAGGAACATATAGTTACTAATCTTAAAGAGCAATCGTACAAGACACTGGTTAACGAGAGTGGAATTGGCAGATTCTTTCTCCACTTTAGAGATGTTAGCGGCATCAACACAAACCAACTACGAGAGCAGGTGAGTATCTTTAGCTCAAACGGCAGCATAGAAATTAGAAGTAGCAGACCTGTTGACGCTACGATAAACATTTACAATATTGCAGGTCAGTTAATTACAAATGCTGCTTTGAAAAACCAAAGTAGTACATCGGTTATCATTCCTAATTTCAAAGGTGTTGCCATTGTTTCAATTGTAACGCCAGGACAGACATTAACTAAGAAAGTAATTATGTGGTAAAATAGTAGTAATTGTCATTTTTGGTGAAAGTTAAACGCCGAATTATGACAACAAACTATACTAAGTTTACTTCTAACATTATAAAATAGCGATAGAATGAAAAAATTATTAACAATAATCTTACTAATTGCGGCATCAGCAACAACTTCAAATTTATTTGCACAAGTTCCACCCCCACCTCCACCGGGGCATGGCAGCACAGGAAACCAAACCGGCGGTAACGCACCAATTGGCAGCGGCTTATTTATACTTATGGGACTTGGTGCTGCTTATGGTGGTAAAAAAATATACGATAGCAGTAAGGAAAATTTGGAAGAGTAATCAAACTAACCTTTCAGGTTGATAGTAACATGAAAGGTTGATTTTTTTATTTAGTACAGATTAGAAATCCAAATTCTAATCTGTACTAATTATATTTGCACAGTGATAAAAAGGCAAATAGAAGAAAAAATAAAATCACTTATTGGCAAACTACGCTCATTCAGATTTGCAATTCGAAAGTAATAATATCAGATTTTAACCCACATTTATTAATTCGAGATTAGAAATATCATACAGCTTCAAAATCATCAAACTTTGCGGTCTTGCGCCTAAAATACGGTATATATCAGACTTTCTCAGCAGACCCTATTTATTGCATGTTCTACAAGTATCTGATGCCGTGTGTGTTATAAAACATTAACGAACTATTGCTCTAAACACTTACGCTAAAATCCCTCAATGCATTATTTAGTGAAGTTTTTTTATCAGTACTTTCTTTTCTAATTCCTATTATCAAAGCACATGGCACCTGATAGTTTCCTGCCGGGAACTGCTTAGTAAAACTACCCGGTATCACCACCGACCTTGCCGGTACATCTCCTTTATATTCTACTGGTTTAGAGCCGCTAACATCTATTATTCGTGTAGATTGTGTTATCACAACATTTGCCCCAAGTACAGCTTCCTGCCCAATGTGAACTCCCTCAACAACTATCGATCGCGATCCAATAAAGCAATTATCTTCAATTATTACCGGCGATGCCTGTATTGGTTCAAGCACACCGCCAATGCCAACGCCTCCACTAAGATGCACGTTTTTACCAATTTGTGCACACGATCCAACAGTAGCCCATGTGTCAACCATTGTACCTTCATCAACATAGGCACCAATGTTAACGTACGATGGCATCATTATCACTCCCGATGCCAAATATGACCCATATCGGGCAATCGCATGCGGTACAACACGCACGTTTTTATCGGCAAAATTATGCTTTAACGGAATTTTATCATGAAATTCAAACATCCCAACGTTTGTAGTCTCCATACTACTTGTAACAAAATACATGATAACAGCTTTCTTAACCCATTCGTTGGTTTTCCACTGCCCGTTTTCGGTATCGGCAACCCTTATTCTACCACAATCAAGTAAATTAATAACTTCATTTATTGCAGCAACTACTTCTTTGTTATCGAGCAAGGCTCTGTCTGCCCAAGCTGTTTCTATTATTTTTATCACGTTTTCCATTGATTATATATTTATGAAACAAAGATAAAAAAATGCTAATTTTGCCGACATAAATAATCAACACAATTAAAAACCGATAATGGGAAGAATTTTATCCATCGACTACGGACAAAAAAGGGTTGGACTTGCAGTAACTGACGAGATGAAAATTATAGCTACCGCCCTTACTACAGTGCATGTTAAAGATATTTGGACATATTTGGCCGACTATCTCCGTAAGGAAGATGTTGAGTGTATTGTTGTAGGAGAACCGCGTGATTTAATGAACCGCCCGTCTGATTCAGCACGATTTATTGAGCCATTTGTAAAAAAGCTTGCTAAAACCTACCCCAAAATGGTTATTAAACGGTTTGACGAACGATTTACATCAAAAATGGCGCACGATGCCATGCTGGAGAGTGGAATAAGCAGAAGCAAAAGGCAAAACAAAGAACTTGTGGATACCATCAGTGCAACACTTATCTTGCAGTCGTATATGAATTCTATTTAAATACGGAGTCATAAACTTTA
>CAZGWS010000099.1:0-10660 GCA_964528805.1 uncultured Lentimicrobiaceae bacterium
CTCTAAGGCATAAGTCTGCTTCTTCTCCGTACATAAAGAAACGACTATCAAAGCCTTCTAATTGATCCCATAATGATTTTGTAATAAGAAAAAAACATCCAGAAACAATATCAACTTTTCGTATATTATCTCTTTGCCAACCACCTAGAGCTTCAGAATTAAAAAGAGCACTGTTACTAAAAATTTTATTGAATCCGATTGAGATACAAAATAAACTCCAGGGGGTCATTTTATTCCAACAGGAACCTGGGTTAAGGGATTTGTCTGCAAAAAGTGTTTTACCACCCCATATTCCAGCTGAGGGGTATTCTTTTGAAAAGTTAAGTAATTTTTTTACAGCATTATTTAATACAATTGTATCGGGGTTAAGTAATAGGAGTATGTTTCCTGTTGCTATTTTTGCACAATAATTATTACCTTCCGCAAAACCCAAATTTTCTTGAGATTTAATCAGTTTTAATTCGGGATGTTTTTTCTCAATAGCTTCAGCAGAGCCATCACTTGAATTATTATCTAAAACTATTATTTCACAATCAAAATCAATTAGTTTAGTAGTGCTATATAATGAATCTAAGCATTCTAATGTCATTTTACAAGTATTATAGCTTATGATTAAAATTGATACTTTCTCTTTACTTTTCATATAAAATTACCCTATTAAAAAAATTTAGCTCCCCTTTGGAGCGCTACAATGCGCTCTAGTTAGGTGAGAAGAAAGTAACAAAATTGTTTTTTGATCAGTTTTTGAGTTGCCCCAGTGCTCTAATCACTCCTGACATCTTTCATGTTTTGTCTTTAATGGCTTTCTGTAGTTTTTGTCCCGTTGCTGTATTGCGAGTGGCACCACGCAGTGGAGAAATATTTTTCTATTGCGATCAACAGTAATCCAGATCCAGCAATAGTTTTTTTGAGTCAATATAGGTATGGATTTCATCTAACTCAACAACCTCTTTTTCAAACTGAAGCGGTTCAATTGATTCTCCATGTGCTTTGATCCAGTTGTAGACAGCAACATGATTGCAATTAAGAAACCTTCCAATTGACCTAAACCCAAGCTTTTTTAAATAAAGTTGGAGAACTTGACGTTTTATTTTAGGTTTTATCCCCAAATGCCTCATGGTCTGCCGATAACCACATACCTTACATTTGTATCTTTGTTTGCTTTTAATTTATATCGTCTTTAGTACAACCTTTAGCACTACACGCTGTCATTCTCTTGGAAAAAAACTAGGGTATCAAGACTATATTGAAATAAAAATGCCCAATTTTTTTGTCATGCATGGAGTAAAATTTCTTAGGAGGAAGGGTTTAATAATTTCTTGATTTTGACTTGTCTTTTGTCTCAAACTTTGGGAAGTTATTAAACCCTCACGCCTCAGAATAAAATTATTTGTCATTCAAATCATTAAATACCCATGAGGTGGATGCGTAAAAGATATAGCTAATAATTAGTGCAGAGCTATAAATGCCAACGGACATACTTCCAAGCATAAAACTAATAGATAAAGAAATTATTCCAAAGGAATAAATCTTATATTGCTCATCATTCATTTTCCATATTAATAATGCCTTTTTTATTACCAAATATTGTATTCGAATTAAAATTATCATAGAAGGAAAGCCACCAACGACAGCTGTAGTAATATAATTATTTACTAAATCGACATGGTTTCGCCCGTCTATAAGGGGACCCCAATGATGAGGAACGCTACCTTTGAAACCAAAGAGCCAATATTCATGCCATTGGTTTATAGCAACTTCTAATAAACGTGTACGATACCAAGCATTTCCAGAACTAAGTGCGATGTAATCTACTAAATTATAAAAATGTCTATTAGAAAGAATTTCTATCGAAACCATTGCTAAAATCACTAAATATATAACGGGCTTTATCATAGATTGTTTATAGTACAACATGCTAAAGCCAATGAATAAAGAGGCTGAAATTATTGGTCCACTTGATAAAGTTGAAAATGCTCCGAATAAGGCACCTAAAATACCAAGTTTTAAGAATAATTTTTTTCTGACTACCATACCTCTTAAGCTAACTAATAAGCCTAATATAAAAAACATACTCATCCCAAAATAAATAGGGTGAGCTGTACTTGCTTGTGCCCGTAAGAAATCAAGTCTATATTCAAGGTCTTTCTTGTACCATAGCCACGTATGATATTCCATTAGCTTTTGATACGGTGAGTAATATGTAACAGCTTCATATACACCAAAGGCTCCCAATATAATTCCGCAAAGTACTAATGGGTTAATTAAATCTTTTAGATCAGTTTTGTTATTAATTGTATATCTAACCGAAAAATATATTAGTACCGTATCTAGACCTCGACCAATTAATGAAGTTAATCTGGCTGAATTAGCTCCTGCAACAACGTTAGCAAAAATATCCCAGAGGTAGCCTGCTATAATTAATTTATCAATTTCACTTAGTCTTTTATTTTTCTTCCCCTTAAAGTAATATTTAAATAATAATACAAATGCAACTGTTCTTGATGCAGACATTTGGATGCTAAAAACAGGGTATCTTAAATAATCTGGCCATAATAAAGTAGATAAAATTAGTAATCCTACGGCTGTTCCTCTTTTTGAACGTGCAGCAAGAAATACCATAACCAATGTATAAAGGATGGTTACATTAACCATAACATAACACCTTATTTATTATTTTACTGTAAATACCTAACTCCTATTTATTAAAAGGATGTGATTTAGTTTGTTTAAATAGTAGCCCTTTAACATAAACTCTTTTTAGAGTTCCTAAAAGTGATTTGACTTTTTCTTTTATAGGTAGTTTCTGAAACCAAAGTTCTAATAAACTATAGCCAGAAAAGCTGGGTACTGAAGCTCCACTGATTTTCAAGGCTAGTAAACGCCCCCAAAGTACATTTTTTGCTTGTATTAAATTTGGTTGAGAAAGAGGTAGTATAGTAGGGTCGCATTTTTCGAGAACAACAAACCCTTGCTCTTGAGCTTCTTTCAATGTTTTTTGACCAAGCTTCGTCCTAACTATAATCAAAGACCTACCATCCTCATCTTCCTTTGTTTCTCGATACCAAGGGTCACCTACTGAAATATCTGCAAACTCACCAACATGATCTGGACATATATAACAACGCCATTGTCTATCTTTCTGTAATTCTCCCCAAGACTCAGCATACGTCATTTGTTTTTGTATCAGTTGATCTTTTTCTTTGTATTTAAGTGTCCATTTACCGGGCCACCCGTTGCCTCTATACCTTAAAGATATAATATTTTTAATAGAAGTAAGCCCCATTTTATTCATTAGTTTTATTGTTCCGTTGGTCGACGGAACCCCTGCACAAAAAAATGATAATGTAAGTCCTAATTTTTCATCCAAAGCAGGTCTTTTGATTCTAGCTTTCTGAACAGCATAGACATCACATGGTTTTCCTACAAATACACAAGTTTTTTTTGACTTTTCAATTTCCTGGAGGTGTTCACAAGGACTAGAAGGTGAATAGCGTGAACCTGCAGCTTCAATTAGCTGAGCTTTATTAGTAGATTTGACTGTTTTGTTTAAATGAGGAGCATCCGTATCTGAAATAGTATTCAATACGCTATCCATTCCTTTGATTTCAAGGCAAAATTGGGACAAAGCCGTAATAATACCTCCACTTGATCCTGTTTTTCGTATTTCAGTATCTGAAGCATAGCCTTCCCATACTTCAAAAACGTTACCCCATTGTGTCTGAAGTTCTTCAATACAGTCTGTTTTTTTAGGTAATCTCTCTATTTTGGCACCGGGACAACACTCAAGTGTTTCAGTAGATAAAATATTGTCGTTGTTTATTGGTACAGGTCTTTTTCCAAGGTCAACAAAGTCAATCATCTGTAATGTCTTGGGAGCTAGGTAGGCACATACTCCACATCCTGTACACAGATGGCCATTAACAACATCTGAAATTTTTTTAATTTTCTTCATTCTTTATGGCAATAATTTATTTAGTTCATTTTTTTTTGATTCATTTGCATCTAAGTCATGCAAAAAAATATTATAATTTGGTATTAAATCGCTAATTGGTTTTTCCCACCATTTTAATTTTTTAATCTCCTGAATGAGTTTATTGTTAAATCTATACTTGATTAATTTTGCAGGATTACCCGCAATTATTGAAAAACTTGGGATATCTTTTGTAACAACAGAGCCTGCTCCAATAACAACTCCATCACCTATTGTAGAACAGCTAGGCGTGATAATCGTACCATGACCAATCCATACATCATTACCAATTTTTAAAGTTCCACTTTCGATAGTATCCTCCTTTGCATAACCTAACTTGGAGTTATAAAAAAAGGGATGTGTCGATAAGCGTTGATAAGGATGGTTTCTTAAAAATACTTTAACTCCTGCTGCTATGGATGTATATCTCCCAATACTAACACCTGGTGGGAATTCACCTGGTACCATGCAAGTACCATAACTATATGCTCCAACTTCGACACCAAAATATAGTTTTAAAATCTTTCTCATACTTAGCGAGTTTAACGAACCCCCTTCAAAAAGAGATGCTGTTTTCCAACATATTTTTTTTAAAAACTTATATTTATAAAAATGAACAATTAAGGGGGATAACCGGCTTACTCTAAGGTTTTTTAACAAAGGTAACCTCCTGTTTCTGAAAAATACTCTTATATTTTGAAAATTTTAGTAAGAAAAAAAACATAAATAATAAATTAATAAAATAAAATATTATTTCATGCCAAAAATTAAAATTATTTTTTAGTATTAAAGATAAATAGACAGATAACGATATTAATAAGATTAATATCGTTAGTTTGCCAAAAAACTCTTTTGCATTTATATTAAATTTATATTTTATTTGATAAATGCTAATAAAAATTGCAATAATTTCTCCGGCAGATCCACAATAAGCAATAAGCTCAATAGGGTGTTTATTTAGAGCTAAAAAAATTACCATTCCAAGAACTAATGCACGAAAGCAATTTGCAACCATAGCCACTTGTGTGTTGCCTTTTGCCATTGCTAATAATGTCGAAGGGACCCGTATAATTCTGAGAGACCACATTATACCTAAAGCCGCTATCAGCTTGTCATACCCAAGATATTGCTCCCCAAATACAGTGCTTAATATTAAATCCCCAAACATAATAAAGGTAATTGAATATGCAAAGGCTATAAAAATCACCATATCCGTCACTACCCTGTAATATAAGTTTAATTTATTATGTACATTTTGTTGTTTTGAAAATAAAGGTAAAATAATTGAAGTTAGACTTTTTATAATTAAGAGAGCTGGCATCATAGATATCATAAACGCAGCACTATATATTCCCAATGTGGAAATGTTATAATAACTTCCTATAATTAATTTATCTCCTTGTATAATTATATACATTAATATGCCATTTAAGATAAGTGGCCAGCCGAAATTAAATATTTTTTTGAAATAATAACCATTAATTATTAATCTATATTTTCGTCTTGCATAGTAATGACTCATTAATAAATAAAACAAAGCATGGAGGAGTATTAAGTATATTACAGCATCATAATTTCTGTAATATAAAACGAATGGATATACCAATAAAGAAGTTAATAGTTGAGCGATAAACTCTGTCAAAACAAATGGAGTATAATTCATTTTTCGATGGAGCCGCTTTATATCTAAATGAAAAAAACCACGTATGAAAACGACGATTGATAAAATATTAAATGCCCATTCAGCTCCTTTTATATCAAATGAAGTAACTATAAAGGGTGATATGAAAAAAATAACTAAAGCACCTATTAAACCCCGGGTCACATTGTAAAAATGAGCGGTATTTTGTAATACAACTTTATTGCCATCTTTTGATTGAATTAATAATTTATCTGCCCCCATATCACTTGCCATTTCAATAGCAGAAATGGTAAAAGCAAATATTGCTGCCACACCAAAGTCTTCTGGTGAAAGAAAATGGCCATAAATGGCATTTCTTAATAAAGTAAGAAGCTGAGCTCCTCCCTGCCCAATGGTCAATAACAATCCACCAGATACTATTTTTTTAAGTGTAAAACTCACAAAGGTTTAATTTAAGTGGTTGATATTTTTTGACAAATTAAGTCCATTTGGGCATTAGCAGAAGCCATAACTTCTGGTAATACATTAGCTAGCTGTTGTTTTACTTTTTCTTTTTGTATCCAACAATTCCATAAACCATCTACTACATCTTCTGTATTTAATTCTCTAGGATCTATTACTTGTTTCTCTTGTCCACATGTTTTAAAAACACGTCTTGTTTTTATGCTGTATGCAATTGCTGAAGTCGGTACACCCATAGATAAGCCGGCTATAGTAGAGTGCATTCTAGTTCCACAAAACCAATCAGTTTGGCTTATTACCCACTTAACTTCACTTGCCACATAATTATTTTCAATTAGCCCAATGCGTTTACGTTCATCTTCAGTAAATGAATTTACAACTTCTTTACTGGCTTTTAAGTCAGATTCATAGTTTGATTCTTCAACTAAAACATGTGGAATAAGTACTATGTTTGCATTTGTTTTTTCCAATATTTTTTTAATAAATAGGAGGATTACTTTTTTGTAGTTTGCTTTTAACCCATATTGTGAATAAGAATTTTCAATTTGGTTGTATATAAGCCCACTAATATTAATACCAATTGTTGGTCTGGATCGTTCTTTAAACCAATCATTAATTTTATTTATCGGTAATACCGCTGGTTTTCTAACATCTAATAAAAATGCAACATCAACGCCTTGAATGTGTTTTTCTTCGTCGAATTTTTCTCCTAGTAATTCCTTCAAGACTTGAAAAGATTCTTCATCTCTTGCAAATGCCATATATGAAGATTTAACAATAAAAGATGCAATTTCTTTTGCTTTAGAATCAGCATAAGGCCCATAAGTTTGAGGCATTAAAATTAAAGGTATCTTATTTTCAATTGCTATAAGTTTTGGTAGTGTAATTGCTCTGAATCGTTTAGAACCATAAAGATCAGTAAAACTATCACCACCACTTATATCAAGCATAATATTTGCTGATAATAATTTTTTCGCAATGGGGTTACCCCAACCAGACAATTTAGAACTTAATCTGATATTACTAAAATTTTCTGGTAGATAGATCCTTTTTCCATGTTTTGCACCACAGTATATTACTTCTAGTTCTTTACCATTAATATGGATTTTTTGTTTACGTATACCCTTTGAGTGATCCAGAATCAAATATTCAGCCTTGTTTCTGCTAGAAACACCTTTGAGCATAGACTCTAAAAGTGCTGAAACCCCTAAGTTACCAGTGTCTGGGGCCGCACCAGCAAAAATTATTTTTTTCAATGTTTTTAACTCCTAATTTATTTTAAACGTAATGGAATAACAAATGGAAAACTGAGGTGTTACAAATAATTGTGGATTAACTTGTGAATAAGAATAAAAAAATCGTTCGAATCTAATATCCTTGAGCTTCAGTCATTTTGGTTGAGAGAATATAACTTATTGAAAAATTTTCATTAGATGATATAGATAAGTTTAATTTAATCCATTATTCTCAAATTGGCTGAATAAATAACTAGTATATTTTAGTATGTCACATAAAATATATTTAAAGAGACTTAGGCTCATAGATAGTCAGAAAAAAGAAATAATAATATGTGTTTTTAGGTTTTGTAAATCAAGTTGCCTAGAGTGTTAAATGTTATACTCACTATGTTCATAAAATACTGAGCTAAAATTCCGAATAGATTATATCAACTTTATTTAGTATTAATTAATATAAAATAGCTTTTCAGTTCAGAGTAAATAAAAATCGACATCTTTTTAGAGTGAATAAAAAAAGGAGGCTCGGATGCAGTGATCAAGTATCAGAACTTTGTACTTATACTTCGCGCGGTCATGGATGCGGATTTCTATCGGTCAATTTCTGCCGATAGACTGCGTTCCTGAAATGGTTGCGTAGCTTGCTATGCGTCTATTTCAGCGCCTTGTTATCGACAAAAATCAACTCGCTATAAATTCCGCATCCATAACTGCACGAAGTATGTTTTAATTTCTTAGACTGGATATCTATCACTATACGAGGGTAATTGTGGAAGCTGCACAATTGCAAACGCCTAAGCCATGCTGCGAACTATTTTTTGCTAAACCTGAAATGAGAGGAAACCATTTCAGGTGTTAAAAAAATATTAGCGCTTTTGCATTTAGTTTTAAAATGGCTCTTTAGTCAAAGTGTAATCATAAATTTTCGGGTGCTCCATAAACCTCAATTAATTGAAAACCTAAGTTTTTTTGATGTTACATGTTCTTCGCCATATAGTCTGTTTATTTCTTCACTCAATATCCTTAATTTTGCTTGGTAGAGCTCGTCACCATCCGTTAATTTTATTGTTTTGTTTTCATTTGCAATTACCTTTTTATCCAGTTCTAAGAGGAAAACTTGCGCAATATTAGATAAAACAATGTTTTCATTAAGACCCCCTTTATTTTTTGTACCTAAGGCAATTCTACTTTTTTTATTTTTATCAATCCCTGTCACTATATTATTTGCTATTTTACCTCTTTCAGAATCATAAAGTGAAATAGCATGGTATCCACTTATTTTAATAAGGTTATTTTCCAGGACGATGCCTGATAATGGTCCATCAAAGAACCCGATACCCTGTAGAGGACCAGTGAATTGATTCAAAAAATCATGATTTTCAATAATAATATTGTCTGATATTAAAACATCATGTACTCCATTGACGCCAGCATATCCTTGTATCGCATCATCATGGTTTTCATTTACATTGAGATTGTCAGTAATAATATTATACATTACGGCTATATTGTTATTAGAAATTCTAATCGCGTCTTTTGCAAAATATGAAATTCTATTTCCCAGTGATACCGTTCCTTTTGATGCAATATTTATCGCTAAATTTACATTTTCTATATAATTGTTTTTTATTAGCACATCTTGAAGGTGGCTACCTGTAATAATGCCATTATATGAATATTGGTTCCAGTCATCTATATTCCAGTTTTCTGTGTTTTGATCAGAATAAATATGAAAGTTTTGTATTTTGATGTTTTTTGAATCTCCATATTTTCCACTTACACCAATAGATACCATATAACTTTTTGGTGAGAGTAAAGTATTAGAAAGTGAACCATCTACTGTTATTCCATC
Organism: uncultured Lentimicrobiaceae bacterium; assembly: GCA_964528805.1. Classification (GTDB taxonomy): domain Bacteria; phylum Bacteroidota; class Bacteroidia; order Bacteroidales; family F082. Next base: position 9,165 of record CAZGWS010000099.1, read on the forward strand.
AAAGACCCAGTTACTCCCATAATTTAATGTTAATGAAGAAATTATGGGTGTACTATTTGTATCGGCCTTGATAGTGACTGGTTTGTCATTAAAAGCATATTTAATTTTTATGTCTCCATGGTAGCCAGACATTAAAATGATTGTATCGCCTGGTTTAACAGGTGCATTTGGGTTTTTGATAACGCCATCAATATTTTTTGATTCAATTAACCTGTTTTTGATTACTTCTTCTAATGTTAGCCAAGGGGAGTTTAATGAGCCAGAATTGTCCATGTTTCCATTTATAGGATCGATATAAAAAGAATGGCCTTGAGAGTGACCCGCTGCAGTTGGGCTTGAGGATATTTCTTTATTGATTGAGTCTACTATAGGTTGTTGGTGTGGTTTAGTGCAGCACCCTACTAATATCGTAATAAAAAACACTAATAGGAAAAATAACTTTTTCATAATCATAATCATTAATATTGGTTAAAAAATAGCCAAAAATAACTTAGGTTTGGTTTTATTAGTCATGTGTAATTATGAATAATTATAACAAATGCTGCTGCTTATTTTAGCCTTGATAGTATTAGCTATAACAAAACTAGTATTTTACTGGCATTATTATATTTAAGACATATGGCTAGAATAGATCGTAAATAAGTTTTTTTCTACTGTGTCAATGTATAATGGAATCATTTTTATTCTGCATTTGCGAGTTAATCCGCACTTTTGTCAAAACCGGAATCTAGTTTTTAACTTTAATTTGTTATTTTGTCTATTTTTTATACTCGCACAAATAAAAGAGTAATTAATTTTTTTACTTGGGGATTATTTTTTATCACTCTTTTTTGGCTATTGTTATTTCTTGTCACAGGAGAGCAATATGCTGTGATTCGTTGGGTTAGTTATATTACACCTTGGCTTGTAGGTGCAGTTCTAGTTCTATTTGTTGTTACACTAGTATACAAGCAAAAATTCTTAGCATTCCTGATGTTTCCACTACTTTTATTAATAGGCTGGCAATATCTACAGTTTTTTATTCCATCAAAAAAACCTCCTACTACTGGCCTAAAAACCATCAAAGTGATGACTTACAGTAAAATGGGAAGAAATCATAATATTGATTTAGTTGAGCAAACTATTGTTAAACAAAATCCCGACATTTTATTTATACAAGAAATTTCTAATTCCGATAGTAGTCTTTTAATCAAAATGTTAGTAACTCACTATAATAAAGGTAGTCTTTTTTCTTATATAAGTAAACAAGATGCCTTAATTATAAGTAAATTCAAAATTGTGTCAGAAGAAACTCAAGGGGCGAAAACACCTATCATAAAAATAGACGTTTCAGGTAAAAATATTCGGGTATGGAACGTACACTTACAAAAATCATTCTTTAATACTGATAAACAATATAAATCAGTAGAAAAATTGGTTAAACAAGTAGCCAGTGAACAACTACCTGTTTTAGTTGCCGGAGATTTTAATGCTACAGGTATTAATTACCCATGCGT
>CAZGWS010000100.1:0-10558 GCA_964528805.1 uncultured Lentimicrobiaceae bacterium
AATTATTATCGGAATTATTATCGGAATTGCTAATACAAAACGCTTTTTCAATTAAGTTGTTAATACCGCCTCCTACCATTTTAGCTACATTAGTTTCACTGAATGTTGGTTTATGGTTTAACAGGCAAACATGATTTAAGCTATCGGCTAAGTCAGGTATTGAGTTTACTAAAGTACCATCTAAATCAAAAATAATTAACTCTGTATTCATGTTGTCCTTTTTTTTTGCAAATTAAAACTAATTGCCATTCCTTTCAACTAAAGAACAGAATTATAAAATAAGTTTTGATTACCTTTGTAGAAGTTGAAAGATAAAAATACATAAATTTAGAATAAAAATATTGATTAGAGGTAGGGTAAAACTAAAGTTGTTCGGTTAGTATATGTATAATCAATAAAAAATATAAAAATGAGAAAATTAAGTTTAATTTTAGGTCTTACAGGGTTGCTTGGAATCCTGATCATGTTTCCATCATGTCACAAAAATAATACGAACCCCGAAACAGATTTTTCAGCTGTAAAAGATGATGCTTTTGCCGAAAACACTTTTGATAATGTTACCGGTGTTACTGATGAAGCTTACAATATGAGTAGTAGTAACAATAAATCAACCGAAGGAACGGTCTTTTTAAGCGACTGTGCCACAGTTACATTAGACACAACTGTTTTTCCGAGAGTGCTTACCATTGACTTTGGTGACACAAACTGCCTTTGCAACGATGGGCGATATCGCAGAGGAATTATTTTAGTTTCATTTACAGGCAGATATTATCATCAAGGAACGATAATAACGACTACTTTTGATGAATATTATGTGAATGATAACCAAATAGAAGGCACCAAAACTGTAACTAACATGGGATTTAATGATTTGGGGAATATGTACTGGAATATTGTCGTTAATGGTGTAATAACCTTGACAGGAGATGGTGGTACTATTACATGGAATTCGCAACGAGGACGAGAGTGGATTGAGGGCATAGTTACACCCTTTAACCGCTGGGATGACATTTATCTAATCACAGGTACAGCTACCGGAGTGCGTGCCAACGGATTGAGTTGGACACGAACAATAACTAACCCGTTGCGTATTAAACTGGCATGTCGTTTTATTGTTTCCGGAACTGTTAATATCCAACCGGAAGGGCGTCCACTTCGTGTACTCGACTTTGGTGATGGTGCGTGTGATAATGTTGCCACAATTACGATAAACGGAACTACATATACCATATATTTACGTCCTTAACCGTTGTAAAAATAGCCGCTTGCATGGTGTTATCGCTTGATGATGCCGTGCATTTTTATAATTAACAAAACCAGATTTGTTTTGACGAAAGAAGAGTTTAAAGTAGTGTTTAACAATAATTTTGATGCAATAAGAAACTACATCTGGTATCGTTGTGGAAATGAGGATTTAGCCGCCGACATAGCACAGGAAACATTTTTGAAGCTATGGGAAAAGCAACTTGAAAATAGCGATGGTTGTTTTAAAGGGCTCTTATTTAAAATTGCCGGAAACATTTTTGTAAGTCAGTATAGAAGAAAAAATGTAAAGTTAAAGTTTCAATTAAATCTTACCCATTACAATCATGATGAAACACCCGAAGATCAGATGCAATATAATGAACTAAAACTACAATATGAAGATGCAATAAGTACTTTACCTGAAAAACAAAGAGTAGTTTATTTGATGCACAGAATAGAAAAAATGAAATATGCAGAAATAGCTGTAACACTGGGAATTAGCGTAAAAGCTGTTGAAAAACGGATGGGCAAGGCAATCGCCTTTATTAAACAAAAAATTAAATACTATGAAGGCAAATAATACACATACAAAATCATTTGATAAGAGTATTGAACTTCTGGAGTCGCAACTCGTATTGCCAACAATACCTTCTAAGGATGAAATTTGGCATAAGCTGGAAAAACAGGTAGAAACACCACTTGTGTCAGCTAATAAGCATACATTCTTGTACAATTTTAGCTATGTTATTGCGGCAGCTATTGTTGTGCTTTTAGGACTTACCGCAGTACTGAGATACTACACCACTACAGTATCGTGCAAAGCAGGACAAACAGCAAGTATTCTTCTTCCTGACAACTCATCCGTAGTCTTAAATGCAAATTCTAAATTAAGCTATAACCCACTATGGTGGATGGTTTCACGAGAGTTGCACCTCAATGGTGAGGCTTGGTTTAATGTTACCAAAGGTAATAAATTTAAGGTATATTCAAAACACGGATCAACTACCGTATTAGGTACTCAATTTAATATTTATGCTCGCTCCGGTAAGTACAGGGTAGCTTGTTTGTCTGGCAGGGTGAAAGTGGAGTCAAATACAAAGAAAAATATTATACTTAATCCTTCTGACGAGGCGGAGGTAGTATCAGATGGAAATATTATTTATCATCACCATATAAATCTAAAGACTGTTGTTGCCTGGAAAAACGGTATGTTTATTTTTACTGCCACACCCCTTGAGGAAGTAGTGAATGAAATGGAGCGTAGATATAATGAGCTAATTGAATTACAGACCCATGGTAATGCACTTTATACCGGTTCCTTTCCCGACTCGATCGACTTGATGAGTGCTCTTAATTTGGTTTGTAAACCCTTTGACCTTAACTTTGCTCGCAAAAGAAATGGCACCATAGTTATTTCTAAATAGTATTTTATGAGTAAGCGGCTTATATTATTCTTGGTTATTGTTGTTTGCAGCCTTAAAGTAGGTGCGCAGGTCATTAGCTTGGATTATGATAGTAAACCTCTAAATAAAGTACTTATTGAACTACGCAACAAATATGATATTCGATTTTCTTACGACGATAGTTTGCTCTCAACTTATAATGTTTCTGTACATAGCTCGGCTAAGACCATCGAAAGAGCTGTGCAGCTTTTGCTTGATAATTTTCCCCTTGACTATGATGTGGCAGATGATGTTTATGTTATTTTTCCACATCATGATAATCTTATTAAACCCACTAAAAAAACGTGCTTATTTTCGGGTTATGTACTTGAGAAAAATAGTGGAGAAGCACTGCCTTTTTCAAACGTCACAATAAATGAAAAGACAATCTCATCTGGTATGACCGGTTATTTTGCTGAACTCGTCAGCTGTGATTCGACTATACATGTAAAGGTGTCGCATTTGGGATATTTTATATTGGATACTATTCTGGATTATGCTAAGTTGCACACACTATATTTACAACCTGTTAGCATAGAACTTAAAGAGGTAGAGATAGTTGGCTCATCAGTAGATTTCCGCTCGCAGATTGGACAGTTACCCGGAGTTATTAAATTAAATAGTAAAGTGGCTACTCATTTGCCGGGATATGGCGACAATTCGGTTTTCAACCTGTTGCGCCTGCAACCAGGTATTTTGGCATCCGGTGAGCAAACTAACGAGCTGATAATCAGGGGCAGCTATGCCGGTCAGAGTATGGTGCAGTTTGATGGGTTTACAGTTTTCGGACTTAAAAATTTTAACGATAATATAAGCTCTTTTAATCCGCTTATGGCAAAAGATATTGAGGTTCTTAAAAGTGGGTTCGACGCACGTTATGGTGAACGTGTGGGTGGTATTGTAAATGTTACAGGTAAAACAGGTAATACCGATCATGTCTCTTTTATTTTTAATGTAAATAACATGACTCTCAACTCAATGATTGAGATACCCATCCGGAAGCGCTCTTCATTAATTATCGCATTCAGGAATACTTATTTCGATCTTTATAATCCTAGCAAACATACCTGGAAAAATAGCGACACCACTAGTAGTATAAATAGTGTTGATATTAATGTTATTCCGGATTATATTTTTAGAGATTTAAATATTAAATACTCGGGAAAGACAAAATCAGGAAACTTGTACTATGTTAGCCTTTACAGTGGTAATGACGACTTTAGTTACAAAATTGATCAGCAAGTTTATTTCCGTAAAGTATTAAAACAAACAGATGAGCAGAGTTTGCAATTTGGAGCATCAGCCTACTACAGTAAAATTTGGAAAAATGGCTGGTCGGAAAACTTTACTCTATCTGTTTCTTCGCTGAAAGAGAATTATTACAATCATTATCGTATTACTAAACTTTGGAATAATAAAACAGACACTCTCGACTGGGTATTATCTCTAAATCAAATTACAGAATTTAATGCACATACTGATTTGGTGTCGCCAATATCGCATACACATACACTTGAATGGGGTGGTGGTTTGCTGTCTAATCAAAGTCTTTTGCACGCTGATACATTTGGGGTAAGTGCTAACAACATGAGTCTAAAAGGTTCACGGTCTTACATGTATATGCAAGATAAAATATCTGTTGGTGCTAAACTAACTTTACGCATTGGCGGTCGTCTTAACTATGCCGTAAATCTTGCCAGATGGTATGCTGAACCACGATTCTCAGCTATCTTTAATGCAAATGAATATTGGAAAATAAACTTTGCAACAGGTATTTATCATCAGTTTATTGCAAAAACATCTGTACTCGACAATGAGGGTAATTATCATTATCTGTGGGCAATATGCAATAATAAAGATATCCCTGTTCTGCAATCTGTCCATAATGTGTTAGGGCTGTCGTTTTTTAAAAACGGGTGGACTATTAGTGCCGAAACGTATCATAAACATACAACAGGACTTTCGCGTTTTGTAACTTATAAAAATATTATTGCTCCAGATAACTATCATGGCAACAGCTATAGTTACGGACTTGATGTTATGTTTAAAAAAGATTTCAAGGGAAACTCGTTGTGGATTGCTTACTCGTTGGCGAAAACAGAAGAACATTTTGAGTATTTCCCAAATGACGAGTACAAGAGGGCACCACAAGATCAACGCCATGAGTTGAAATTAGCCGTTATTGTAAACTTATATCCCTTTTTTGTATCAGCAAACTATGTTTACGGAACCGGCTTCCCGAGTACATTTACGCAGCAGCAGCGTATTCAAGCCAATTATCCGTATAGCCGTTTAGATGGTGCTGTTTCATATCGGTTTTTGAACAGGAAATTAGTTGGCGAAGCAGGTATATCGGTACTCAATATTTTAAATACTGATAACATAAAGTTTGCAAACTTTGAACGTGTGCCTTTAAATCAAACCAGCGGTATCAACATTTATGCACAGTCAATACCGTTTACACCTACTATTTATATCAATATTAGTTTGTAATAATCAGTATGATAGGTGTTTAATCAGATATTTATATTAATTGAGTCTATAAAAATACAAGTCAGTAAAGCAGAGTTTTTACATTTTAATAAAGCCCTCATTATCTGCAATGATAATTTCATGGCAAAAAACTTATGGTTTATTAAGAAAGTGTTTTTTGCTAATTCTGGAAAATGAGGTAACTTTGCAGCTTACACCATAAAATATATTATGCGAATAGTTTCTTTTAAAACGCCAAAACCAAAATCTTTTAAATATCAGCCACGTTATTACGATGAGAAGAAGTTTGAGTTGGAGAAAAAGAAAGCGGCTTTGGGTTATAACAGCAGTGTTACTCACAACGAAAATCTGAGACTTCAGATGGGGAAACGATGGCATTATGAAAATGTGGACAATAAGAAATCGACCTTATCAAAGGTGGTAACATATTTAATTTATGCCGTTTTTATTGGTGGCACCGTGTATTTTGTCATGTTTACTGATATTATTGAAAAGTTACTTAGTGCATTTAGTATTATTAAATAGTAGTATAGGCGATTATGGATTGGTGTATCTGTAGTTAGATGATAATTTGATAATTTGCAAACTTGCCGATTATCAGTAGTGGAAATATAGCAAACAGTTAATTTAAAGATGTCAGATATAATAAAATTACTTCCTGATTCGGTGGCTAATCAAATTGCAGCCGGCGAGGTAATACAGCGTCCTGCTTCGGCGGTTAAGGAGTTGCTTGAAAATGCTGTTGACGCAGGAGCAACTCAAATTACACTTGTTATAAAAGATGCCGGTAAAACTCTTATTCAGGTTACCGACAACGGGTATGGCATGTCAGACATGGATGCACGAATGTGTTTTGAAAGGCACGCTACTTCAAAAATAGATAAAGCCGAAGATCTGTTTGCAATTAAAACAATGGGCTTTCGCGGCGAAGCTATGGCATCTATTGCGGCAATAGCTCAAGTTGAATTAAAGTCGAAAACTATCAACAGCGATATTGGAACATGCATTAATATTGAAGGATCGAAAGTTATAAGTCAGGATCCTTGTCAGTGTGCAACCGGTACCACAATATCTGTAAAAAACCTATTCTACAACGTGCCTGCACGACGCAACTTTTTAAAATCGGATACCGTTGAAATACGCCATATTATTGAAGAGTTTATAAGAATATCTGCCATTAATTATACTATTGGATTTAGTTATTACAGTAATGATAAACTTGTTTTTAAGTTGTTGTCGGGGAGCATGAAATTGCGTATTGTGGCCTTGTTTGGAAATGTTTATAACGAACGGCTGTTAAATGTTGATCAAAAAACAGATAAATTAGCAATATCAGGGTTTATTGGAAAGCCTGAGTTTGCTAAAAAGACACGTGGCGAACAGTATTTTTTTGTTAATGGTAGATTTATTAAATATCCGTACCTGCATCATGCTGTAAATAACGCATATACTGAACTGATTCCTGTTGGCTCGTTTCCATCATACTTTATTAATATAGAAATTGACCCCAAAGATATTGACATTAATATTCATCCTACAAAAACTGAGGTTAACTTTCAGGATGCTCATTTTGTTTATTCGATAATGTTAGCAGCTGTTAAGCAAGCCATTGGCAAATATGCGCTTACACCAACTCTTGATTTCGATATTGCACCTGAATTTGAAGCTGCATTTCGCACACTCCCATCGGCTGACCTTAAACAACCATCACTAACACTCAATCCGGATTATAATCCATTTAGTAACCCTAAAGCCGGTTTTAATTCTGGTAACAGATCACCTAAAAAACCAAGTACTGAAAATTGGGAAAATCTTTATGGCAGTACTAACAGAAGCGCAACTCAAGAATTTACAGAAACTATCTCACAAAACAAAACAGTTTCTGCCATAATTGGTACAGAAAAAAATAGATTTTTACAAATACATAATACTTTTATAGTTTGTAATGTTAGTACCGGAATGATTATTATTAACCAGCAACTGGCACACGAGCGTATTATTTATGAAAGAACCCTCGAAAAGTTAAAAGGCACATCGCAACCCTCACAACAACAGCTATTTCCACAAAATATACATTTGTCGCCTGGTGATGCCGAAATAATAAAATCTCTATCTTCCGAGCTTTCTAAAATTGGTTTTTTATTAGAAGAGCTGGGTGCTAACAGTTTTGTAGTCGTGGGTGTTCCAACCAACGTTAATGAGGGCAATGTTACTGATATTATCGAAAATATTATTCAAAATCACAAGGTACAAACTAATGATTTGAATTATGATAAAAATATTAATTTAGCCCGGTCAATGGCTGCCAATCTATCTGTAAAAGCGGGTAAAAGATTAAATGAAATTGAATTACTCGATATTTTCAACAAGTTGTTTTTGTGCAATGTTCCAAAAGTATCTCCTGACGGAAAAAAAATATTTAGAATCTTTACGTTAGACGAACTTGAGAGTTTAATAATTAAATAATAGAAACAAAATAATTTATAATAGATGCAACAATTTCGCCCAAGAGGCTTTTCAATGTTACCCTTAGTAATTAAAAATTTATTAATTATTAACGGATTATTTTTTCTTACAACATTGGTGTTGGGTAATACATTCAACATCGATCTTGTTAAATACTTAGGTCTGCACTATCCACTGTCAAAAGATTTTGGTGCATGGCAGTTGGTTACATATATGTTTATGCATAGCACTACTGATTTTATGCACATACTATTTAACATGTTCGCACTGTGGATGTTTGGTAATACAATAGAAAATGTTTGGGGCTCAAAACGGTTTTTAAATTATTACCTTATAACCGGTATTGGAGCTGCTGCTGTTCAAATTTTGGTGGCATGGATTAGGATAAAATCGGTTGAAGCTAATATGTCAGCCGACCAAATTGCACTCGTAATTCAGGAAGGTGCTAATGTTTTGGGCAAGGGTATGAATTACCAAGATATTGCAATGCGACATCTAAACCTTATTATTAATACTCCTACAATTGGAGCCTCTGGTGCCGTATTTGGCATATTGCTTGCTTTTGGTATGATGTTCCCAAACTCAATAATCTATATATATTTTGCTATCCCCATGAAAGCTAAATACTTTGTTATGATTTATGGTGCAATTGAGGTTTACATGGGGATTTCAAATAGTTCAGGCGATAATGTGGCACATTTTGCGCATTTAGGGGGTATGATATTCGGCTTCGTGCTAATAATGTACTGGAAAAAGAAAGGAACTCTAAATAGCTATAACTAATATTTTTAATGCGTTTTCAATCTACTATATTAGCATATTCTTACCAAAAGTAATTAAATAATTTTATGTTTTCAAATAACCAACCCCGGCAAAATACAGGTGAGTTTTTAAAGAAACTGCTACTAAGTAAAAATGTGCTTTCCAGATTAATTCTTATTAATGTTGTTGTTTACCTTATCGTTAATTTAGTAGGGCTTATTGCCATATTGTTTAATCACTCTGCCGGCAACACTTTAAGTCCATTGGCGGAGCTGTTGTCATTGCCTGCAAATTTATCTGCTTTAGCGTTAAAACCATGGACGATAATAACCTATATGTTTTTACAAGAAGGCTTTTTTCATTTGCTGTTTAATTTGGTAATGCTGTATTTTGGGGGCGTAATATTTCGCGAATATTTAAGTCAGAGCAAATTATTATGGACTTACATTATTGGTGGCGTGGTAGGCGGATTATTTTTTGTTGCTGCATTTAATATTTTCCCTGTATTTTCTTCAATATCAGATCATGCCATCGCTTTGGGTGCTTCAGCATCTGTATTGGCAATAATTGTTGCAATATCAACTTATGTGCCTGATTATACTGTTCATTTATTTCTTTTTGGCAAGATTAAACTAAAATATCTCGCAATTGCTTTTATTGCTATTGATGTGCTTAGTATAAAAGCTGCTAATCCGGGCGGACATATTGCTCACATTGGAGGTGCTTTGTGGGGTTTTGCTTATGCATATCTATTAAAAAATGATAATGATATTTACAAGTTGCTTTATGCTTTAAAATTACCAAAGTTCACTTGGAAGAAAAAACAAAATAAATTTAGCACTTCACGCCCTAAAACAGGTCGCCCTTTAACTGATGATGAATACAATAAACGGCGTGCCGCAACGCAAGAGGAAATAGATCACATATTGGATAAAATCTCAAAGTCGGGATACAGCAGTCTTACCAAATACGAAAAAGATTTGCTCTTTAAAACCAGCAATAAGAAATGATTTAACTAAAATTAATAAACTTAATTATCTATTAATTTAATATATACCTATATATCGAAAAATGTACTGTTTGCAATTAATATAATTGTAGGAGTTGCACTGTTGCTTTCGTTATTAGCAGGATATCTGCCACCGTCAAAAAGTTTATTTGTTCAGGCTTTTGGACTGGTGTTTCTAATATTACTAATATTAAATATACTATTTCTGTCTTTTTGGACTATTACAAAGAGTAAATTTTTGCTTTTTTCACTTTTGATTATCGTTGCCGGTTTTGGTAACATATTTAATAATTTTCAGGTAACATTTCTTAACTCCACTATTAAAAAAGATGATCAGATAAAAGTACTGTCCTATAATGTCCAAAATTTTGCTGAGAAGAATAATACTAAAACCAACAAGAAAATTAAGACTGATATAATTGGTTTCTTAATTAATGAAGATGCCGATATTGTGTGTCTTCAGGAATACCATTCAATTGGTTCACAGCTTTACGAGCCAACAAAAGAAATTAAAGATACATTAAATGCTGTGTCTTATTATTACGAAAGTTATTTTAATCCGAAGCATAATCAACTTACCGGATTAATTATCTTCTCAAAATACAAAGCAGTTAACAAAGGTAGATTGAAGTTTAAGGGTTCGCGTACATTTGGTATTTTTACCGATGTTGTTGTTGGTACTGATACAATTAGGGTTTTTAATATTCATTTTGCAAGCATAAAATTAGTGCCGGCGGATATCGATTTTGTAATTACCCAAGGTACTGAAAGCGGTAATGAGTTTAAAACTCATTCGTTTGAAATATACAATAAACTGGGTTTTGCATTTAAACTTCGCGAAAGGCAATTGAATTATCTATCCAAAATAATTATATCCACAAAGTATAAGATAATACTTTGTGGCGATTTTAACGATACACCTTCGTCGTGGGTATATGCACAGTTATCCGGTCCGTTGAATGATGCTTTTGTGAAAAAGGGAACCGGGATAGGGAGTACCTATGCCGGACAACTACCATTGTTGCGAATTGATTATATTTTTACAGATGAAGGTTTACGTACTGTTGGTTTTACACGTCATGATTTTGAGAGATCTGATCATAATCCTGTTTCGGCAATCTTGAGTAAAAAATAAACTTTG
>CAZGWS010000101.1:0-10422 GCA_964528805.1 uncultured Lentimicrobiaceae bacterium
TTTATAGAAAATTTAAGGGTAAAAATGCGGCACGTCCCATACCCGCACACGTTACCTGCCATATAAATAGGGACTCGAAAGGAAATAACTTATACTGAAAAAAGCATAGACAAAACATCAAATACAGAAATAAAACAAATAGGAAATTTTATTAAAAAGATTCTAATTAAGTTAACAAAATGGATGAAATTTTTGACAAAAATGCAAATTATGTATTGCAAAATTCTCTTATGTGGGATAAGTGGGTAAAAGAAAAATGTATTTGGACAATACCCATTACTCACGAGGAATTTATTGCAGCAAAAAACGGTAATTATTTTATATACATAACCCCGACTAAACCAGTTCCACAAGAATGGTTAAAGAATATATCAAACAGTAACATTTTAGTTCTGGCAGGTGCAGGTGGGCAGCAAGCCCCTATTTTAGTAGCAGCAGGAGCAAATGTAACTGTTTTTGATAATTCTGCAGAACAAATAAAATCAGAACAAATGATTGCAGAACGTGAAGGCTATTCAATCAAAATAATTCAAGGTGATATGTCAAAAAAACTTCCTTTTGATGATGAAAGTTTCGATTGTATCATCAATCCCATATCCAATAGTTACATATTTGATGTTTTCAAACTCTGGACTGAATGTTATAGGGTATTAAAAAAAGGTGGCTCGTTAATATCTGGCTTTGCTAATCCTGATATATATATGTTTGACACAGTCAATAATGAAGATTTAAAAGTAAAAAACAAATTGCCATTAAATCCATTGACGGATTTTGGCGTTGATACTTTTCATACAATTATAAATAAAGATGGAATACAGTTTAGTCATACGCTTGAAGAGCAAATTGGAGGACAATTAAACGCAGGCTTTATTTTGACAGGTTTTTATGAAGATGGACATCCTACAGATAAACCAACAAATTATAATACTTATATAGGTAATGTGGCATCAAAATTAACAGAATTCACATCGATTTATTTTGCAACAAAATCAATTAAATAATAAGGAGGATAAAATATGTTATTAGTAAAAAACAGCGAGTTAGAATGGACTATTTATGACGATTGGCATAATATGGAAGGCGGTTTCAGTAATCAATTACCTTCAAATGAATCTGCGGATGTAATGTTTGCTAAAATAAAACCGGGTGAAACACTAGGGGTACATTACCACAAACGTCCGTTAGACAGTAATGGTAAAGATGATGGATTTGAGTCATTTTTCTTTTATCAAGGTGGCGATTTGCTACTTATTAAAAAAGATGCAGAAGAACATCTAAAAATAGATGAACCCTTTACAATTACTTTTTTTTCACACGAAGAAGAGATGCACGGTATTACCAATTTAGGAAAGAAGGATTTAGTTTTTCAAGTTCTTTGTGCACCGAAATTCTGTGATACTGAAGAAATACACATAAAAAGATAATTCATTATGTCGGCACAAATTATTGATTGGCGGGTAACATCTAAATGTAATAGTAATTGTGGATTCTGCTATGCATTAAATGGTACTACAGTTACAGATATAACGAAACAACAAGTAGAGCAAGTCGTTAAAGAAATTGCATCTACACAATGTAGTTCTGTTTGTATTACCGGTGGAGAACCCTTGTTGAATCCACAAAGGACTATTGATATTATGAAGCAGCTACATAAATATGGTATCGCTTTATTATTATCTACCAATGGAACAAACTTTATAGAATGCATTAATGATATCGAGCCATTGATTTCAAGGTTATCTTTACCTCTTGACGGATATAATACCCAAGATAGTACAATAAATGGACGCATTGAATCCAATTTTGAAAAAGTAAAAGAAATCTTGGATTTATATAAAAAGAAACAACATAACTTCCCAATAAAGATTGGGACACTTCTTTCAAAGAAAAATATGGATATTGAGCATTTTAAAAATATGCATGAATTTTTAAAACAGTATACTATTGACCTTTGGAAAATATATCAATTTATTCCTGAAGGTCGAGGTGAAACAAATAAAGCCGATTATCTTATAGAAGATTCATTGTATATTAGCTTTGTGTCTGAATTGCAAAAATATTTTGATTCTAATTCACTCGATAGAAATTTTGATATAACATTTGTGAGTAGGAAAGAGAGAAATTCTGCCTATTTTATCATTCAACCAGACGCTTCAGTAATTATTCCTATTGATGATGGTGCTATATGTACTGAAAAGAATATTGGAAATTTGTCAACGAACAAAATATATAATGTTATGGCAAAATGGGAAGAATGTAATAATAAAATGAATGTAATAGGAAACAACGAAAAACGAAACATAAACCGCCCTATTCATAAACTACATATTGACGAAATAGACAAAAAATTATTGTATTTATTTGATGAACAGCCTTTGTTAGACGATGATAAATTAGCACAATCGTTATGTTTAGATGTTGATACAGTTACAAATAAAATGAAAAAACTATATCAAATTCGAGCAATAAAACAAATAATTCCCATAGTAAATGTTTCCAATTTTGGCTTTGATTTGTATTTGGTTAATCTTTTTTTCTCGGTACAAAATACTACTTCACACATTATAGATATATTATGTAATAACCCTAATATTGGTTGGGTCGCTGAATGTTATGATTGGGATAGAACAGACAGAAATGCAATTTTTAGAATAGCTATATATGCTGAAAACAATAATAAATATAGAGAAATATTAAAAGAGATAGAAGATATATTTGGTAAACAATTAATAAAATACGAAACAGAAATTGTACCTGAGAAATATGTGTGTGCTCAAAGATATATGTTGAAAGAAAAAAAACAATCAGGAATGGATACTTCAAGAATTCTTTTAAAGCATAATACAGTTTTTTTGAGTAAGACAGAACTTCGCTTATTTAAACTATTGCGTGATATGCAAAGACCGAGCATAAATAATATAGCAATACAAATGCAATGCAATACAAAAAAAATAGAAAAAATACTTGAATCTCTTCGACGCAAAATCATAATCAATAAATTTCAAGCCGTATACGATTCTAATATTTTAGGATTTAACACTTATTTGCTATTTGTTAAGTTTAAATCAAACTTTCAGAAGCATAAAGAAGAGTTTGAAAATTTTGTAAAAGATAAAAATAAAGTAACGCATATTAATACATTAAATTCTGGCACTTGGGATATTGATGTAGAAATAAAAGTCGAACGCTCAGAACAATGTTTTACATTAATTGAAGAAATTACTAAACAATTTGGTATTCACATACAATCAAAGCGTATTATAAGAATTGAAAAAGAGCATAAATTTGAATTTCTTATTCCTGTAGTTATAGATGCAGCAGAAAAACAATGTGAGCCATCTTTTTTTAAAAAAATATTAAATAGAAAAAAATAAAAAATATGTCAAGCCAACAAATAATAGAACAACAAACAGTAAATTTATTGTCTCCTTTATGGCAAGACATTATCGCAATATCAGGACTTATTATTGGCATTATTTCTATTTTTATAGCAATTCTTATATTTCGCATAACCAATAAAACATCCCAAAGAGTTTTAGAAGAATCTGTAAAACGAGCATTTAGAATAGCCGCAGATAGTAAAAGTAGCATACAAATACATTTTACAGATAAACAAAAAAATAAATTAATAAAACAACTCAAAAAACAATTCAGACATTCTACCTCAATTAAAGCAGTAGAATTTGTTATTTTGCTAAAACAGATTACAACTGAAACAAACGCAATTCAATTAATCTATGAATGGCAAACAAAACGATTTATTAGCTGGAATGGTAATTTAGAAAGTTCGACAATGATAACAATCTTAAATATGGAAAAAATATATGAAAGTTTTAATTCATAGCAGCCTTGATTTTAAGCCAGAAATGATAAATGCGAAGAAGTATATCGAAAGCAATTCATCTATTTCGGTATTACTTCCCGACTTAAAAAGGTATCAACATATACGAGATGATTTGGGCGATGATACTACTTTCACACAGATAAAAAATAGATTATCAAAACAAAATATCAAATTAGTAGAAGAGTGTGATTGTTTGCTTATTATAAATATTACACATAGAGATGTAATTAATTATGTAGGTGGAAATTCTTTTCTTGAAATGGTAATTGCATTTTATTTGAATAAACCTATATATCTTTTAAATAATATTCCTAACAATATGAGCTATTCTGAAGAAATTAAATCATTTTACCCTATTGTGACTAAATCTCTTGAAAAATTTATTGAAATAGTAAATAAGAATTAGATTAATAATATAGAAAATATTAAATAGACATAAAAAAAATACGGCAGGTAACATTTTCTTAACTCAATATTTGAAGACCCTGAGAATGATTTATATTTTGCGTTAAATGAAGCAGGGAAACCGGAAGAAAAGGAGAATTTCAAGAATAAATTATTAAAAATAATAAAAAGTTTTTTAACCGATTTTCAAAGTCAAAAATTAGTTTTTTTGGTAAAACAAAAGCAAATTGATAAAAATTATTACATAGTTTCTGAAAAATGGCAATTAGAAAAACTTAACAATTTTTTTTCAGAAAATAAACTGAACATCACGCCGATTACAAGTAGAAATATTGAACAAATTGTTTCAAATTGTGATGTAAATACATATGCTGAAAAGGATACGAGTTTTATTTTATATGACTCTTTGGGTAATGATATCCTATTTCGTTTTTCAAAAAAACAAATAGAAAGAAACATATTTATAGTTCCCTACATTTTTTTCAAATATGAGAATCCGTTATGGTATTATCATTTATATAATAAAATTACTGAGTTTGGGGATGTTTATTATTTGAATTATAAAAGTATTGAAGAAAGAAGAACTGAAATGTTTAAAACACTATATGAGAAACAAGAAAAATATAGATTAAAGCATAAAGATAGATTTTGGTTTACCAATATCGAATTTCCCGGAACTGAAATTATTGATGAGGATACTGAAGAAATAAT
This sequence comes from uncultured Lentimicrobiaceae bacterium, assembly GCA_964528805.1. Lineage (GTDB taxonomy): Bacteria > Bacteroidota > Bacteroidia > Bacteroidales > F082. Next base: position 4,961 of record CAZGWS010000101.1, read on the forward strand.
CAAATCTTTTGATACAGTTAGTACTGAGCGAAACAATGAAGATAAGGAAAAGAGGATGAAACAACATAAAAGACTACAAGAATATTTTGTTGATACTTTTAAAGTAAAATCAGACTTCAACAGAAAAACTTCTGAAAAAGACATTACTGAAATTGATGAAAGCAATATCAATAAAGAAAACGATTATGAGCCAGTAAGCAAAGAAAAATTCAAAATCAAATTTTCAAATGGGGACAGTAAAGAAGTTGGAGAATATGAAAGGTTTGCCGTAAAAAAGAGTAATGATTACACTCTTATTTATGCAAAAGACTTAGCAAGTAACAATGAACTTATTGAAGATTGGAACTTAAATTTAAGGGAAATATTAATGACATTGGGAGATTATCAGATTTTCACAACAGAAATTGATGAAATAAATGATGCTAGCAAATTATGGCAGGTTTGGTTGTCTGGACTATACGAATATTATAAAATAGATAGAAAAACAAATAAAAAATTAAGTGATGTAGAAGCACTAAAAAAGTTATATGACAGGTTAAGTTTATCAATTACAATCCAAACAATGAAAAATTGGATAGAAAACAAAGAAGTTAATTTTTTTCCACGTTCAAATAATGATTTGCAATCAATTATAGATATTAAATTACGATTAACCCCTGAGAATAATGATGAAAATATTGCAAAAAAAGAAAAATACAAGCAACAAGCTGAAAACATAAAAAAAGGTTCTACCTCATTACTTTACGAGATAAAAAGGGAACTAACAATATATGTTTGCGATAAAAGAAAAGGTAAAGCCTTGACTGTCCTTAACCAAAATCATTTAAACCAATTTTTAAGAAAAAAACAAATCAATAAAATTGAAAATATTCAGAAAATATGAAACAAAGAGAATTTTTCATAAAACATATCAACCAATATTTAATTGGCCCAGGGGCAAATGAAAATATTTTTGGCTTTAAAGCCGAAGATGAATTACTTGATAATTATCCTTTGCAGACTTACTATTCAGGCATATTGTTTCCTGAAATTGAGCAGCCGAATAGCTATGGACAAAATTCTGATACAAATACGATTGCAGATGCTATTGAAAAGGATGCAAAGAACGAAGAACCACCTAAAAACATAGAAGAAGATGCTGAGCAAAAAGAAAATATAAAAAACAGTAAAGAAATTGAAAGTACTAATTCAGAGGCAAATAGCTACTTCCCTTCAAATAATGGCCTGACTTTTTGTGTGGGAAATGAAACAAAGGATGTTAATGTGACTTTTTCAGCAGGTAGATACGTTGATATTTCAAAGAAAAAAGAAGAAATAAAAATAAAGATAGATAAAAACGATTTTGATAAGTTAAAAAATACAAGTAATGAGTATCATTTTGAATTTTCGGAAAATATAAACTATGACCCAATTAACGAAAAATATGGATGGCTCTTAATTACAAAAGAAATCTCTGAAAACGTATCAGCTACAAAGCATAAAATCAGTAATTATAAGAAAAAAATAAAAGATCTAAAAGTTATAAATCCTTATGAAGACCGCATTTTGAGAAAATTTGATTTGATAACAAGTGGAGTTTATTTCAAACGTGTAAATTTAATTCAACTAGTAACAATAAAATTACTTTCCGACAATAAATTTTCAGTAACCAATGCAGAGGACAAAGAAATAGAAATTGATACGGATGAAAATAGTTTTCCAGTTTTTGAAGGCGATGATAATAAAGTGATTGCAAAATGTTTCGTCAAGATAATACCTGAAAATGGTAGAAAATATGTAAAACTTCTTTTAGCAAATACATCTCCAAAACATCCGAGAAATAAATTCTCTTTTGGAAAAGAAGTGTTAAATGAGAAATGCTTGTTCCAGACTAAAATTGAAGTAGATACTAAGTTACATCCTTATAAAAATAATCTGATCGAAAATAAATATGATTTTGAAGCATCGCTTATAAATTATCAATATCGCAACTTAAATTCTTATGGGATAGGCCAAAGTTGTGCTGTTCAGTGGAAAGGAGAATCCCCGACAAGAATTAACACAACATTCTTACCAAAGGTAAAAGTAAGAAGCGTAAGCAATAATTTCAGAAAAGGAAATGAGCATTTTAAAGAAATTGCAAACATTAAAAATTTATCTGTTTGGACATCTTTTAATAGAGAAACTATTTGCAAAAAACTAACAGAATTTGTTAAAGGTTATGATAGTTGGATTATTACACAAGAAAATCTATCTAAAAAAGAGCCTGAACATCAAAAATATGCAAAAGGATTAATAAAAGGACAAAAGTATAACAGTCAAAGACTCCACAAGAATATTGAAATACTTAAGAATAATGCTGATGTTTTTGATGCCTTTATACTTACAAATACTGCAATGTATATTCAGATGATTATTTCAGTTGATGACAAATTTGGAAAAAAAGAAAAGGAACTTACTGATTTTGATAAGATATTTAAGGAAGATAAAAATATAAACTATAAATCATTAGACTATTTCAAAGATTACAAACCTAAACGCCCAATAATTTATTATCCTTTTCAACTTTCATTTTTATTGCTAAATATTGAGAGTATTACTGACATAAAAGCACCAGATCGAAACAATATTGTTGATTTATTATGGTTCCCAACAGGTGGTGGAAAAACGGAAGCCTATCTTGCAGTTACAGCATTAACCATTATTTGGAGAAGGCTTAAAAATCCTGATAATTTTGAAGGTGTATCAGTAATTATGCGATATACTTTAAGGTTGCTTACAGCACAACAATTTGAAAGAGCAAGTAAACTTATTGTAGCTTTGGAATTTATGAACAGATACCAAACAAAAATACCAACTAACTATTTATGTGCTTCCGAAATAAATTTTGGAAATCCAAAAACATCAATTTCAATAGGAATGTGGGTAGGTGGCGCAACTACACCAAATAAATTAGCGGATGCAAAAGATGAAATAAATGGCACACAAGGAAAAACATTAAAAACGCAAATAGACGAATTAAATAGAACAAATAAAAAACCAAAAAATGCAGATAGTGTAATAAATTCTTTTCAAGTCACTGCCTGTCCGTGGTGCGGTTGCAAAACTATAACAAAAAATCCAAAAACTGGTAAATTTTTACATGCTTTTTATGTCGATAAAACATTTAAAATTGAGTGTTTAAATAGTAAGTGCGAATTTTCAAATAAAATACCAATTGATGTAGTAGATGATAGTCTTTATATCAAACCTCCTACTTTACTATTTGCAACTGTTGACAAGTTTGCTCAATTGTCACATAGAGAAGAAGGAAATGTATTTTTCAATTCACTAAATGACAATATTCCACCAGATTTAATCATTCAAGATGAGTTACACCTTTTAAATGGCCCTTTGGGTTCTATTGTTGGTTTATTTGAACTTATTATTGAAAGCTTATCGACAAAAGAAGATTATAAACCCAAAATTATTGCGTCAACAGCGACAACTAGAAATACCCAAAAACAAGTAGGAAATTTATACGGTAACAGAATTGTAAATATCTTTCCACCCCAAGGATTGACTTATGATGACAATTACTTTTCATTTACCGATACTGAAAAAACTGGACAGCGTTTACATATTGGGTTCATGCCTACAGGCAAGACTTCTATTGACACGCAAGTAAGAGCCATTTTGCCTAATTTATTATTAGCACGCATCTTATTGTATAAAATGCTGAAAATAAAACACAATAAAGAGACAGCAAATGATTTAATTAATAACTATTGGACAATTGTATCATATTATAATAGTTTAAAAGATGTTGGCAAAATTTACAATAAAGTTAATGATGAAATACTTTCAGGAATAAAAAGGTTGCACGAACAATTTGGTATTAATAATTATCTATACAATTTTAATCATTACGGATTAATTAACAGGACAAAAGAATTAACAAGTAGAATTGAAAGTACAAAAATTAAGAATTATCTAAACGAGTTACAAGCCAATTTTCAATTGAAGCAGTCTATAAGCAAAAAAAACGAAAAATATGACATAGTAAAAGATACTGTTGATATTGTTTTGGCTTCAAACATGTTTTCTGTTGGTATTGATATTAGTAGGTTGAATATTATGCTCATGAACGGACAGCCTAAAAATATTGCAGAATATATTCAAGCTTCAGGTCGTGTAGCCCGTAAACATGATGGTTTGGTAATCAATCTTTTAGATGCGAATAGAGCAAGGGAGAAGTCATATTTTGAACATTATCTACCATTCCATGAAGCATATTATAAATATGTTGAACCTTTAACTGTAACGCCCTTTACAGCTATAACTTTTGAGAAATCCCTAAATAGTATTTTGATAAGTTTTGTAAGGCATAAAAAAGGATTATTTAAAAACGAAAATGCACATGAATTTTCGGGCGATATTACTGAACTAGAAAAACTTATAAGTGACAGAATACCGAAAGATGAAACAGGTGTTTATTTAGATGCAAAAAGGATACTTGATAAACTGAAAACAGATTGGCTTAATAAAATTGATACTGTAAATAATACAAATATTGGGAAACAAGAAAAAAATAAAACAAAACTAAGATACAAAGATTTAATTGAAAAATCTCAAAAGCAAGGACTATGGTCACTAATGAATTCTATGCGTGAAGTAGATACAAATAGCTTAATTGAAATTTCTCTTAACCATTCAACTACAATAAACAATGAAAAAGAAAACATGGAACAAGAATAAAAAGAGAAAAAAGATGCAAAATATATATGAAACAGTTCAAACTCGAAAACTAATTAGTTCGTATGGCGGAGTTGGCTCTATCATCGAAACTAGAGATGGGGCAATTATAGTCGATCCGTTTAGTGAATGGAATTTTTTTAAAGATTATAAATTATATAGAGATAAGCGAAACTGGGTTAATGACAAACGTTTTATTCATAGATTACAAACTTGGTTTGAAAAACTTGAAGCTCTTGTAAATATTCCCGAAAATGATTTACAAGAAAATGCTTATCCTGAAAAAAGTGCAGAAACTATTTCAGCAAGCTATTTTCCAGAATGGATGTTTTGTCCAAGGTGTAAGCGATTTGATAAATTAGAAAATTGGTATCGACATTGGCAAAATTTAGTTACGGAGAATGACAAAGATAGATTTTTCCCACCTAAATGCTTTAATTGTTATTCAAAAGCAACTGATAAAAAATACCGTTTTGAAGATTTAGCCTGAATAATTCATAAACCCAGTTTTACATTCCGGATTAGGTTTGAAGATGTTCATTTGAGTACGATCCGTACGCCAAAAATTGCGTACTAATTAGATATACAGTATAATACGTAAACAGATGGGCATAACTTTCCCGGTCAGCTTTTATCAAAAAAAACTTAGGGGGAATATAAAACCTGGCAACATGTATAAGAACGGGGAGGCTGGCTTAACCCACATTGCAGCTATTAGTTTGTAAATATCTGATATCAAGAGGAATCAT
>CAZGWS010000102.1:0-10405 GCA_964528805.1 uncultured Lentimicrobiaceae bacterium
AAAACCTCTGTTTTCGAACAAGTAATAAGCTTAAATTTAATACTTTTGAAAAGTATTAAATACCAACAAGCTACTGTTAAATAGATAATATATGGATAAGGTAATTCTTTCGGAAAATCATAAAAGAGCTGTAACATCTGCCATGTATTTGGTTGAAAAACTTGTTGTTGAACTTGAGGATGAGTTGCTACATCACAACGAAAAAGTAATGATGAAAATCAGTGACGAAGGCAAGATAATTGACGAGCAACATTATATTACGATAATAAATAATATTAAATCAGGCATTTGTAAAATGGCAGATAAATATAATCTAACGCCAACATCTTCGGGTTATAATCAGATAATTAATTCGAAGAAAACAAAGATATGGGAGATACTGGAAAATACTAAATCGAAAAAGCTTAAAGGATATGGTGAATTCCCTAAAGAGCTGGCACAAGAATTTGATTTAGATATTGAAAATTTATTAATATTAACCGAAGATATATAAAATGGATGCCTTGCTTAGTGAAATTGAACACATTTGTCAAAAGTATAATTTTACCTTACTAAAACAAGCTGTTCGAACTGCAACAAATTTATTGCACGATAAAAATATTGACATTGCAATAGTTGGACAGTTTAAAGCAGGCAAAAGTTCGTTTTTCAATAGCTTTATGGAAAATAATATTCTACCCACAGGAGTAGTTCCGGTAACATCAGTAATTACCAGGGTGCAATATGGCAAAGCAAGCAAGGCTGTAATTTATTTTGATGATACAAGCATAGATACAGATGTTTATAAGATTGACGAATTTATTACTGAAAATAAAAATCCCAATAACGAGAAACATGTTGTATTAGTTGATGTTGAGTTGCCATCTCTTAAGGAGTTTAAAAATATTAGATTTGTTGACACACCGGGAATTGGGAGTGCCTATTTGCATAATACTTTTACTACCCAAAACTGGTATAACAAAATCGGAATTGCCTTTGTAACAATTAGTGCCGAACGCCCACTTGGTGAGAATGAACTGGAGCTAATAAGAGAAATTTCAAAACATTCACCGGAAGTAATTATACTAATTACAAAAGTTGATTTATTTAACTCACAGCAATTAGATGAAATTTCAGAATATATTGATAATCAGTTAGAAAATGAGTTTAATAGAAAATTTAGGATATTTAATTATTCAATAATCAGTAATACTGAAAAATACCGACAAACTATCTTAAGTAAAATAATTTCGCCTATATTGTTAAATATAAATAGTGAACACGACAAGATTGTAAGGCACAAAATTAAACTACTGGGGAAAAACTGCATTGCCTATTTAGAAATTGCTCAAGCGTCTTCACGTAAGTCGGATGAAGAGAAAAAACAATTGAAGAAGATTATTTTTGACGAAAGGATAAATATGGGTTTTATTAAGCAGGAGCTAAAGCTAATTGCCGAAAGTTACACATCACAAACAAGAGAAATTGTTTATGAAATACTCGAAAAACATGAAGCAGGTATTGTAAGTGAACTCAAAGTACTTTTTATTACTGAATATTCATCGTGGAATGTTAACTTGTTCAAATTATCAAGAAAGTACGAAGAATGGATGAGGAATTCACTATCAAGTAAATTAAAGGAGGTTGCACAACAGGAGCAACCGAATTTTACTAATATAATCAACAATAGAAATGCTCACTTTGGTTTTTTTTCACAAACACTAAGAGAGAAATTAAACGAAAATATTTATCGTGTGCTGGGAATAAAGTTAACAAACGACGACTGGAAACCTGAATTTGGTCCACTAAAGCAACCTAATATATCTATTTATCGCGCCTTTGATACACAAATTGACTTGCTTTGGTTTCTCTTTCCCATGTTCATCTTTAAAAAGATATTCAGAAAATATTTTTTAAATCAGATAGCCAATGAGGTCAATAAAAATATTTACAGGTTAACATCTGGCATAAACGAAATAATTAACAGAGCTACCGAGTCGGGCAAAGAACAAACAATAGCATATATTCTTGGTGAGCTAAATACTGTTGATGAAGTATTATCAGGTAGTGAGAGCAAAAGTGTGGAGTATAGCACAGATGTAGATAAAATAAAGTGCAGCATGGCAGATTTCAATACCATGAAATACAATAATAATTAACTTTGCCGAAAATTATTTTTAATTATGATAACATTAAAACGATTTGCATTTAATCCTTTTCAGATGAATACTTACGTACTCTCCGATGAAAGTGGTGAGTGCATAATAATTGATGCCGGCATGCAAGGTGATGATGAGGAAGCCGAAATCACAAACTATATTACGGCTAACAATCTTAAACCAGTGATGATGTTGCTCACCCATGCTCACATTGATCATATTGTTGGTAACAGCTTTATTGCAGATAGGTACAATATTAGTTTGTCAGCACATAAAGATTGTGTGCCATTTTTAGAGGGTGCAGATGGTTATGCCTCTTCATTTGGGCTTACGTTACAAAAGGTTAAAACTATTGATAATTATATTGATGAGAACAGTAATATAAAATTTGGCAATTCGAAGTTAAAAGTACTATTTACACCCGGACATGCAAGTGGCAGCTTATGTTTTTACTCGCCTACAGATAAGTTTGTAATTACAGGAGACGTATTGTTTAATCAGAGTATTGGGCGAACAGACTTAAAAACAGGTGATTACGATTTACTGCAAAAAAGTATCTGGGAAAAGCTATTTACACTTCCTGACGATACAGAAGTATTTCCGGGGCATGGTGCTGAAACCACAATTGGTTATGAAAAGGTAAACAACCCGTTTGTGGCAATTGGCAGGGAGTAGTGCCTAATCTCTAATTGCGTTACAAGACTAATATTTTTATAATGACAATCTAAAATAAAATTACTGGTACTCAGGGGTTTTTTATAATTTTTACCAACTGTTATCTTATGCCAATTCAAACCCCTTTAAAGCATCAACAATAGCTTTAACGTCTTGATTCATCATGCATTTAAAGTGATGTTTTGGGCATTTATTAAAACCAATTTTGCTGCATGGGCGACACGATAGGTTTGCTACTTCTGAAATAAAATAATTATTTTTGTTTTGAGGCATATATGGGTACATACCAAATTCGGGAACTGTATTACCCCAAATACTTATTATGGGTTTATTATAGGCTGCCGCAATGTGCATTAATCCGGTATCATTTGTAATTATCACATCAGCCTGTTTTATTAACGATGCCGATTGATTAATATTGAAATCACCACAAGAATTAATTATTAAACAGTCGGGAGCTAATTTCACTATTTCTTCACCTCTTTTTCTGTCATCATGTCCACCAAGCAAAACAACCGGCTTGTCTATCTTCAAAATTATTTGGGCTACTTTTTCAGGAGGTAAAATTTTTGTACCATGTTGCCCTCCAATTACAAAGCCAATATAACCCGATTTTAGTTTAGCATCAATTTCCCAAGGGATAACATTGTCATTTTCAGGAATATAATACTCCAGTCCAAGTCCATCATTTGTTACTCCCAAAGGATCAGTAGCTTTAAAATACCTGTCAACAATATGTACATTTGGCAACTTATTTATTTTAAAGTTAACCAAAAGCCATTTTTGGATATTTACTTTGGGAAACGAGAAACTTGTTATATTTAGTTGCTTTTTAAGCAAATGAGATCGTATATTTTTTTGCAGATCAACAACTACATCAAACTTCTCAGATTTCAAATCAGATAGACATTCTGAAATTGATTTTTTGAATGAATGTACTTTATCGACATGTGGATTTGCCTCGTAAATACCGGCATATTGTTTTTTAGTAAGCACATGAAGTCCAAAATCAGTTTGCTGCTTTATTGCACGCACAACGGGGGTTGTAAGCACAATGTCGCCAATAGAGCTAGTACGTATGAGGAGTATTTTTTTCAATTATGATTATTTGATTACAAAAGTAGCAGAGTTTTGGCATAAGCATCTACTTAAACTGATAAAATACCGTCAGCACCAACGCATCGTTATACCGTCCATAATCGAAAAGTCTGCGAACATCACCGGTTTGGTTACTGGAGAAAATATTTAATATAGAGTTATTAGTTCGTAATCCAACACCAATATTTTGTGTAACGAAATAGCTAATGCCCAAATTAACTTGAAATGTAATGCGGGCAGGCTTATTGTAATATTGCTGATCGCTCACAACTTCTTGGTTCACTTCTTCGTAGTAGCCAAGCAGAAAACCTGCTGAAGGACCGGCTGAAATAATAAACCGCCCAGCCTTATATTGGTACAGCAAAGGCATTTCGATGTAGTTTACCCTTAGTATATACGACCTGTAGCTATTTTTTTCGGTTGGATTTTCGCGACTACCTTTTTGGAAGTAAGTTAATTCTAACTGTAATGAGGAGTTTTTACCAACATTTATGTTAACCCATGCACCGCCAAAAATGCCAGCTTTATTATATCCCGAAAAAGTATCACCGGCAACCTGTGTGCCTGCAATTCCACCAATAATTCCACCATGAAATTGCTGTGCATTTGCAATTAAACCGGTAAAGGCTATAAGCACTAAAAATGTGTATTTGTATAACATGTTAGTTTTTGAATTTCAGTTTGTAAAGATATAAAAACATTATATTAAAATAAAATTATATATTAGCAAAGTCTAATTATTAAATTAAAAAATAGTTGTTTATGAAAAAAATGAGTATGTTAATTGCCTTGGCAGGCATGATGATTTTCCCTTTGATGCAAATTCACGCACAGGATGTAGTAGCTAAAGATATACTTGGTATTTGGCTAAATGAAGATAAGGATGCCCACATTGAAATATTTATGAAGGGGGATAAATATTTTGGGAAAATAGTGTGGATTAAGGATCCCATTGATGAAGAAACCGGCAAGCCTAAATTGGACAAACATAACCCTGACCCTATACTAAAAAAACGACCCAGCTTAGGTTTGGAGCTGCTTACTAACTTTGTTTTTGATGATGATGAGTGGGAAGATGGAGATATATATGATCCGAAAAGTGGAAAAACATACAGTTGCTATATGGAGTTTCCTGACGAGGGCAACCTCAACAAATTAAAAATAAGAGGATATGTAGGCATAAGCTTGTTAGGAAGGACTACTTACTGGACAAGGGTGATAAAATAAGTGTAATATTTATTCAATACACTATAATCACTATAGTTTTAAAAACTATGGTGATTTACTTTTTATTTACTGCTTTTTTATTGGCAGCCTTTTCAGCTTTTGCTTTTTCATTGGCAATATTATGCTCACGTTCTTTTAATTTCTTACAGGTTGTAAGATTGGATGCCGACGTATTAACCAATTTATTAAATTGAGTCTGTAGTTTATTTACATCGTTATAGCGGCTAAACATTTCCTTACGAAAAGCCATCACTTCAGTATTTAGATTGCGGGCTATAATCTTAAGTTTTCTATCATCTTTATTATCACTGTAATCTATTTTGGCAAGTTTGTATTCGCATTCAACATTTGCTTTTGCATAAGCGTCAACTTGCATACGTTGCTGAAATGCTGCATCACTATTATTTTTAAATATTGAGCACGAGGAGATGCCCGTGCTTAACGCTATCACAATTATTAGAGATACTTTTTTCATATATATATATTTCAACATCTACTCAACTATGTTTTGTCATAATTTTTGGCTTCGCCATCAAAAATTCCGCCAAAACCACTTCGAGATGCAAATTCATCTATAATAACGCAATACTTATTACGGGAGTAATTTTTATGGAATTGTGGCAAAAGTAATTAATATTGTTTTACCTCGCAATGTTTGGTTACTGTAATGGAGAAATAAGATTAATAATATTCATGGCAGCTGCTACACCATCGGCTGCACTTGAAATAATACCACCGGCATAACCACTTCCTTCGCCAATTACAAATATATTTTTAAAGCCTGAACACAGTTTGTTTTTCTGGCGATTAACTTGTATTGGTGCTGATGTTTTGCTCTCTAAGCCCATAATATTACCGGTCTCAAAGCCTTTAATTTTCCTTATGAAATCTTTAAGACCCTGCCGCATAGCATTTTCGACTTTATTTGGTAATAATTCCCACAAGGGAGCTGCAATTACTCCCATAGGGTAACTGGTATGAAAATTATTACTAGTGTGTTTTTTATTTACAAAGTCGTTGATACTACAAATTGGGGCTTTATACCCTGATGAAAAATCATAAAAACTTCTTTCAAGAGCTTCCATCCAATCGAGGGTTTCCATTGCCGACACTTCCCTGTTGAATATATTATTGATATTGATTGTTGCAACACATGCCGCATTTGCAAAGTTATTATTACGTAAATACTTGCTCATTCCATTCACAATGTTTGCATCTTCAGTAGCAGTAGCCGGCACAATTACACCACCGGGGCACATACAAAAGCTGTAAACTTGATGTTTGCCATCGCCTTTTGATGTTAGCCTGTATTCAGCAGCTTTTACCCCGGGCAGGCTTTTCTTCCCCCATTGAGCTATATTAATTATTTCCTGCCTATGCTCCATACGGCTTCCAATGGCAAAGTTTTTACTATGAAAACCGATACCATGTTTCATCATCAGCCTGTAAGTATCGTATGATGAATGTCCGGGAGCGATAAGAAAATAATCGGCATCCAGGCAGCCATTGTTAGTTATTAACTGTGAAACAACACCGTTTTTAGCATTTATGTCGGTCATAGTAGTTTCAAAAAGTACCGTACCTCCAATATTTTGAAATTGTTTTCGAAGGTTTTCTACTATTACTTTAAGATTATCACTACCAAGGTGAGGGTGAGTCATATATTCTATTTCCGCAGGTGCACCGGCTGCAACATAACATGACAGGATAAATTTCTTCTCGGTCGAAATGTGTTTACTTCGTGATGTAAGTTTCCCATCGGAGAATGTGCCGGCACCCCCTTCACCAAAAGCATAGTTAGCAATGGGGTTAAAAATACCTGATGACTCAAATACTTCTATGCCTGTTGTTCGTTTTTTTACATCGGCTCCTCTTTCGATAATGGTGGTGTTAAACCCTGCCTTTTGAAGTACAAAAGCTGCAAAAAATCCTGCAGGACCGCTACCTACTACAACGACATTTTTATTTCGTTTTTTATGTGGAATTACAAGTTTGGGTTCAGAAGCAGGAATGGATGTTTTTATCGCATTTGAAGTAACGAGCAGGCGCATTTGCCAATGAATATTACTCTTATTACGAGCGTCAAGAGCTTTATTTTCAATGATATATGAAAATTCTTTTGTATTTAATTGCCTTTCCACTTTTTTAGTTAGTTGGTAGTGGCTGTAGCCGGATGGCATTTTTACAGATATATATTTGTTGCCCATATGTGTTGTAATTTGTCTATGAAAAGACAATTAATAATTCAATTTCCAAAAGTAACACAATATTAGATGCTAAGTGTTTACGGAAAACGGCAGGCTGAGGAGTTGCGGCAGTAATTGTAGTGATAGCTTGTTGCAATACCAATGATGTTTTTGTTGGCAACGGGAGGCTGACAGCGGAAGCCCAAGGATTGCCTACAAAAACACAATTGGTATAAAACAACTATAAACGGAAAGTACGGTTTGCCGCCCAAATAAAAAACAATAAAAAAAGCCAACCCCTAAAAAGAGATTGGCTTCCATAATTATAATTAAAGCTAATTTATTTTCTCAAAAGTATGACGAATATTCAGCCCGCTTTTGGTGTTTAGATTAACAACGTAAACACCTGATTTATATTTACTAATATTAATATTTACATGTTGTTTCTGACCTGTTGCAGCACCCGAAATTTCGGTCATAACCTGACCAATAGTATTGTAAACAACTAATTTATAGTTACTTCCTGATGTCTCGCTAAATACTACTTCAATATTATTTTTGGCAGGATTAGGATAAATAGAGAAGTTATTATTGGCATCAGCATCAGCGATACCGGTACAGTTATCGATTATTATGTCGTAGTAATCGGACGAGCCGACACAATTAGAGGCAGATGTTTCGGTAACATAAACAGAGCCATTGCCGGGGTTACCCCACATAACGGTAATTGCGCTTGTTCCGGCACCTGAAGTTACATTGCCACCAACAATATCCCACACATAAGTATTTCCTGTAATTTCTTCGGTAGAGTAGTCGTAAGGTTGATTATCACAAACTGTGCTTAGTCCGGTTATTTCGGGTGCAGGAGTTTGGTTTACATTAATTGCAAGGGCATCGGAGGTGGGACCATCACCACAAGCATTTGAACCAACTACAGTTAGCGATGCTGAGCCGCTAAAAGTGGTATTCCATTCAACAGTTATATTTAAACCACTACCGGTAGTTGTTCCTGCATCAGTAGGTGTTAACGACCAAATAATGGTATCGGCGTTTGCTATTGCGGTTGTGGAATAGTCTGATGTAGAGTTATTACACACATCTGTTAATCCGGATGGCGTTGATGGTTGAGCCGGAGCATCGAGATAATGAATCCAAGGAGTTCCTATTTGCTGAAGTTCGCACATAGTTGCATAGCCTATAACTGTATAAGTGCCTTCTTCGGTTTGGTAGCCAAAGTTTAGTGCGCTACCGGTTCCGGGTAAAGTTGTTCCTGTTGATTCGCCATTGCGATACAAAGAATAATCGACATCAATTTCGGAACCATCCTGAGTTATTTCCAATCCTGGACCACCGGGGCAGATTCCACCACCTTCGGAAAGTTGGAAGGCTGCCGGGGTAAAGTTAAGATTACAGCTAATGGGATCAGACCAGGTACCATCGCCGCAGCTGTTATCTGCTCTAACAGAGATAGTGTATGCTCCGGTCCAGCTACCATCTGATTCAAAAGTTGCTTCGATACCATTACCTGTAATTGTACCGGCATCTGATGGAGATACTTCCCATGTATATATGTCGGTATATGGAACCGGCTGTGTTGTATAGGTGTATGATCCGTTTGCACACACATCAACATCTCCGACCGGTGCATCAGGTTGAGTTGGTGCCACAATTGCATCAATCATATCAGGATTTGTAAGAGTACTATTTGTAGTTCCATCAGAAACATACAGGGTAACATCGTAAGTGCCTTGAGTATTGTATGTTACTATAGGGTTTTGATCGGTAGATGTTGCCGGGGTTCCTCCTTCGAAAGTCCAATCCCATGATGTAATATTACCGGTTGATAGGTCGGTAAACTGAACAGGGCTTCCTTCGCAGGTGGTATCGCTGCTACAGCTGAAGTTTGCGTTTGCAACATCGGGTACGAGGTTAAGCATCATAACACTAACCGAGTGCAACACATATTTATTGTCATCATCTTGTATCCAGGCGATGAGTTCGCAGTTTGAGTCAACCCAAGTATTATCGAATGTATAAGTTAAATTAACATCGGTTGTGTTGCCGCTTGCGAAAGACACGCTTGTTCCATCTTCGTCGGGGGTCATAAGGCGTTCGCAGTATTCAATTAGTGATTGACCTTGCCAACTGTAAGGGATATCAGTTTCGGTAAGAGCAAAGCGTACCTTTAAGTTTGTGCCGGTATAAGGGCCAACTTTATGTACTCTGATGACGATGTCATAGTTATCGCCGGTATGATCTCCAAAAATTTCGACTGTAAAATCGGTTTGTATCGCCATACGAGCATTTACAATTGGCAAATAAGAACTATACATAGAGTTAGTGTTACTGCCACCAACAACCTCGTTGTATTCTCCATCAAATTGGGCTGTTGGATATCCGCTAACACCATAATATGCAGTACGGGCAGCTGCTTCGGGAGTGTTAAAGGGATCACCTGAGTTGTACGAATGATATTCGATACCGGCAACGGGGTCACCATTAGTGTATAAATCGTGTAAGCCCATGGCAGCACCTGGGCAATATGGGCATCCGGTTCCTGTTCCAATTTCAACTAGTACTTGCTCACGATTAACCTGTGCTAATAAGCTAAAAGCTGAAATTGTAAGGATAACAAAAGAAAGTAAAATTTTTTTCATTGTGTTTGGTTTAGTTTGGTTTATAATTATAAAGTTGTTTCCTTAAAATAGTAATAAAAAGTAATATTTGTACAAAGTTAAATAAAATTATTAAATACTGATAAATTGTACACATGTGCAGACAGCCTGTCTGAACAAAAGGTTGTTTTGGCAGTAGTTAATTATTGAACAACTGTTTTGTGATACGATTTTAAGACATTTTGGACAACAATAAAATCAAAATCAGAAAGCTTTTTGTTAATACCTTAATCCCGCAAGCATGTTTGTAACGAAAAGGCAAAGAGTGTGTCAGAATTAGTAAAGCACAGAAAAAAGCAACGCAAGTGTAGTGTAGCAATAGTTATGGCGGGTAGGTTTTTTTGCGCACTATCAATGATGACATGCTATTTGGCTTTACAGTAAAAGATGTTTGCGGATTTAACCT
>CAZGWS010000103.1:0-10397 GCA_964528805.1 uncultured Lentimicrobiaceae bacterium
TATATCTCATGTCATTTTGTATTCGTTTTTTAGAAATAGATACTTGTAAAAACAACTGTATTTTCTGCTTTGAATATTATTCTCTTTATTTAGCACCTGCAAGAAAACTCATTATTCTCAAGTCTTTGATAAGAAAGCGTCAAAGACAAGACTGTCGAAGTTTTTGAATTCAAGGAGTTTACGAATTGTAGTTGACTGATTCAAAAACGAGAATAGCGCAGTATTTGGTGTTTTCTTGCAAAGACTATTTAGCACAATTATAGATTGTTATAATATTAAATCTCATCATGCTATTACTCATATTGCCCTCACACTAACTACTTTAACAATTATTAACATGAGGCAATAGTGGTATTATATATTTTTGCATTGAACAAATAATCATTTAAAATGTTAGAAACAGATATAAGAGAACTAAACGAAAGAATTCAACGTGAGAGTCAGTTTACCGATTTAATCCATCTGGAAATGAATAAGGTGATTATTGGGCAAAAGCATATGACTGAGAGGTTGATGATTGGCTTGCTTGCAAATGGTCACATCTTGTTAGAAGGTGTGCCGGGGTTAGCAAAAACATTGGCAATTACTTCGCTTGCAAATGTAATTGATGCAAAATTCAGTCGTATTCAATTTACGCCTGATTTGTTGCCTGCCGATTTACTTGGAACACTTATTTATAGTCAGAAAAATGAAGAGTTTATGATTAAAAAAGGTCCCGTATTTGCTAATTTCATTCTTGCTGATGAAATAAACCGATCGCCTGCCAAAGTACAGAGTGCCTTGTTAGAGGCAATGCAGGAGCGGCAAGTAACTATTGGTGATACTACATTTAAGCTTGAAGAACCATTTATGGTGATGGCTACTCAAAATCCAATAGAGCAGGAAGGTACATACCCGTTACCGGAAGCACAAGTTGACCGTTTTATGCTTAAGGTAGTTATAAATTATCCTAAAAAAGAAGAAGAGAAAATCATACTCCGTCAGAATATAACTAATACACAATCAAAAACAAATACAATACTAAACACAGCTGATATTATTAAAGCTCGTGAGTTGGTGCGAGAAGTATATCTTGACGAAAAAATTGAGAACTATATTACCGATATTGTGTTTGCCTCACGATATCCTAACGATTATAAGCTTAGCAGCTTTGCCGGAATGATACAGTATGGCGCATCGCCAAGAGCAAGCATAAACTTAGCACTTGCTGCCAAAGCACTGGCATTTTTGCGTAAACGCGGATATGTAATACCTGAAGATATCAGAGCTGTTGCCCACGATGTAATGCGACATCGTATTGGATTAACTTATGAAGCCGAAGCCGAAAATATTACAAGTGAAGATATCATTAATGAAATCTTAAATTCAGTTGAGGTTCCATAGATGAGATGTTGCAAGTTTGTTGTAATTAGTTAATGGTTTACAAATCACATTCGTAATTAAATGGAAGCAAAGGATCTTTTCAAAAAAGTTAGGAAAATTGAAATTAAGACAAGAGGATTGTCTAACCAAATATTTTCAGGTGAATATCATAGCGTATTCAAAGGAAGAGGTATGGCTTTTAGCGAAGTACGTGAATATCAGTTTGGCGATGACATTCGAAACATCGACTGGAATGTTACAGCCAGATTTAATCACCCTTTTGTTAAAATATTTGAAGAAGAACGTGAGCTTACGGTAATTTTGGTAATTGATATTTCGGGCTCTAATAATTTTGGTACGCAAGGACAGCTAAAACAAGATATTATTACTGAAATTGCTGCCGTTCTGTCCTTCTCGGCAATACAAAATAATGATAAAGTTGGTGTCATATTTTTTAGCGATAAAATTGAAAAATTTATTCCGCCTAAAAAAGGTACTTCGCATATATTGCGGATAATAAGGGAGTTAATTGATTTTGAGCCTGAAAATAAAGGGACAGATATTGCCGAAGCATTACGGTATCTTACAAATGTGATAAAAAAGAAATCAACGGTATTTGTTATCTCCGACTTTAATGATGATAATTTCGATAAGGCTGTGCAGATTGCAAACTATAAACATGATTTGATTGCCATCAGGGTAACCGATAAACATGAAAAAGAAATACCTGATATTGGTATGGTTCGGATGCTGGATGCCGAAACAGGTGGCACACAATGGATTGACACATCTAACACAAAGGTTAGAAAACTTTATACTCGCTTTGTTAGAGAAAAATCCGTACGCCTTGACAAATTATTTGCACGCTATGGCGTTGATATGGTAAAAGTTTATACGGGAAACGACTATGTAGTTCCGCTAATAAAACTGTTTAAAAAACGCGAATCAAGAAGATAATATCAAGATATAATGAAAGTTTTTAATAAAATATCAATATTTATTATAGCATTCCTGATTATTAGTAAAATACAAGCGCAGGAAGCTACTGCTTGGGCATCGCTCGATTCAAATGCAATTACTATTGGAGATCAGATTAAATATGAATTGGGAATTACAATTCCTGATAACATGACCGTTAGCTGGCCGCAATTTAGTGATACAATTACTAAAAATATCGAAATACTAAAACGAAGTAATATCGACACTTCCTTTTCGCAGTCGAATATTACACTACATCAACAATTTTTAATTACTTCATTCGACTCAGGATATTTTGAAATTCCCCCTGTTAATTTTAAATACGGTAATACCACTGATACTTTAACAGCATCAACCGGTACGCTTTTTTTGCAGGTGTATGTACCCGAAGTTGACACAACAAAAGCCTTTAAAGCAATATCAGGTCCTATAAAAGAGCCTTATACCTTCAAAGAGTTGTTACCATGGATTTTAGTAGGTACTGCCGCCATATTGTTAATAGCACTGTTAATTTATTACCTTGTTAAAAGAAAGAAAAAGCAACCTATTTTTAAACGCAGGTCTAAACCAAAATTGCCGGCACACATACTGGCAATTAACAAACTTGAAGAATTGCGCCTTACAAAGCTTTGGCAATCGGGTCATCTGAAAAAATATTATTCGGAGTTAACTGATATTCTACGAGAGTATTTGGTTAACAGATATCAATTTGATGCACAGGAGATGACTAGTTATGAAATTACCAATAAGTTAAATGAGTTTGGAATAAATAAAGATGCCATGGGCAAGATAAATGGAGTAATGTACTTGTCGGATATGGTGAAATTTGCAAAAGCTATTCCTACAGCATTAGAAAACGACTTGGGTCTTACGCATTGCGTTGACTTTGTTAACGAAACTAAATTGGTTGAGCAGCCGGTACAAAAGGAAGATATTGATAACACTAAACTAAGCTAAGAAATGATGAATATTGATAATTGGGCAAACCCCGGATATTTATACTTGCTTTTGGTAATTCCTTTGCTGATAGTTTGGTATTGGTATAAAAATAGTTCTTCAAATGCTGAACTTAGGTTTTCGGGACTATCAATTTTTAAAGGTATAAAACAGGGCACACGAACATGGTTAATACATGGCTTATTTGTACTTAGGCTTATGGCAATCGCACTTTTAATTGTAGCCTTGGCTCGTCCACAATCTATATCTACAAAGCAAAATGTTCATATTGATGGAATTGACATTATAATGGATCTTGATGTTTCGGGAAGTATGCTTGCACGTGATTTTAAACCCGATAGACTTGAAGCTGCAAAGGAGGTTGCCAGTGAATTTATCGCCAAACGCCCCAACGATAGGGTAGGACTCGTAATTTTTAGTGGTGAAGCTTTTACACAGGTGCCTCTTACTACCGACCATGCAATGATTAATAATCTTTTTAGGGATGTAAAAAGCGGAATGATTGAAGATGGTACCGCCATCGGCGACGGACTGGCAACATCTGTGAGCAGACTTAAAGACTCTGATGCAATATCAAAAGTAATAATCTTAATTACTGATGGTGTTAATAATTCAGGATCAGTTGACCCCGTTTCGGCAGCCGAAATGGCTAAGATGTTTGGCATTAGAGTTTATACTATTGGTATTGGCTCAATGGGTACAGCCCCATATCCGGTGCAAACTCCATACGGCATACAAATGCAGCAGATGAAGGTGCAAATTGATGAAGACCTACTTCAAAAAATTGCAACTATGACTGGCGGTAGATACTTCAGAGCTGATAATAATAACAAACTTAAAGAGATTTATAAAGAAATTGATAAACTTGAGAAATCGAAAATAGATGTTCAGGAATTTAGAAAAAAATATGAGTCGTTTGTGCCTTTTGCCCTGTTTGCATTAGCACTTTTCTCTTTGGAAATTATTCTGCGGTACGCAGTATTCAGAAAATTCCCGTAATAAACTCAAAAGCTTTAGTAACTTATGCTTGTTAAATTTAAATAATTGATCATCAACGATAATAAATAAAAAACCATGATAAAATTCGCACATACTCAATACTTTATATTGCTGATTCTTATTTTAGTTTTTGCAATATTATTTTGGCTGTACAGATTGTGGTTGAAAAAAGCTAGTAGCCGACTTGGCGATGCAAACGTAATCTCAATGCTGATGCCCGAAGCTTCGTCATCAAAACCTGTACTAAAACTTTTCTTGGTGTTATTGGCAACTGCATTTCTAATAATAGGGCTTGTTGACCCGCAAATTGGCTCAAAATTAGAAAACGTGAAACGTGAAGGTATCGACTTGTACCTCGTACTTGATGTTTCTAACTCCATGCTTGCCGAAGATATAAAACCTAATAGACTTGAACGTTCAAAACTTGCAATATCATCATTAATTGATAAACTGCAAGGCGATAGAGTAGGTATTATTATTTTTGCCGGTCATGCTTATAAGCAGCTGCCATTAACTACCGACTATTCGGCAGCAAAATTGTTCCTTTCTGCAGTTGACACCAAAATTGTTCCAACACAAGGAACAGCGATTGGCGAGGCTATTGACATGGCAACACTAAGCTTTGGCGATACTGACAACAACAAAGCAATAATTGTTATTACCGATGGCGAGAATCATGAAGACGATGCTGTTGGTGCTGCTAAAAAGGCAAATGAGCTGGGTATTAAGGTGTTTACAATTGGAATGGGTCTGCCAGAAGGTGCGCCAATTCCGTTGTACAATAAATATGGAGTTCAAACGGGATATAAAAAAGATAAGAAAAATACAACTGTTGTTACAAAACTTAACGAAGATATGCTTAGGCAGATTGCCGCTGCCGGTGGTGGCGCATATGCACGTGCCAATAATGCCAGCACAGGACTAAAGCATATTTTTAATGATATCAACAGCATTAACAAAACTGAAATAGAATCAAGACAATTTACCGATTATGAAGATAGGTTTCAAATATTTATTGGCATTGCATTGTTTTTGTTGGTGTTTGAGCTTTTAGTTGCCGATAGAAAAACACGTTGGGCCGGTAAGTTTGACTTTTTTGGAAAATAAGAATATAGTTATGCGATTTATAATATTATTTCTGATAATTGCCTTGAGTGTTACCTCGGGTTTTGCACAAAAAGAGAAAAAACTTGTGCGACAAGGCAATGATGAGTATAAACAAGGTAATTTTCAAGATGCTGAAAAGGAATATCGTAAAGCACTCGAAGAAAAAGCTAAGTATCCCATAGGTACTTTTAATCTTGGTGATGCAATGTACGAACAAAAAAATTATAAGGAGTCGAGTAAGCTCTTCTCACAAGCCGCCGAACAAACTTCTAATGTAAACCAAAAATCAGCTGCATATTATAATCTCGGCAATACTCTTATGCAAAATAAGAAGTATGAAGAAAGCATAGGCGCATTTAAAAATTCACTACGACTCAATCCTAATGATGCAAATGCAAAATATAATCTTGAATATGCACGCAAGAAGCTAAAACAACAACAGCAACAGCAAAAACAGAATAAAAATAAAAACGACAAGGACAAGAAAAACAAGGATAAAAACAAGGACAAGAAAAAGCAAGATCAAAAAAATAAAGACAAAAAGGACAAGAAAAAGCAAGATCAAAATAAAGATAAGCAAGATCAAAATAAAGATAAAAATAAGGATAAAAAAGATCAAAATAAGAGTGGCAAGGATAAACAAGACCAAAATAAAAATAAACAGAAGAGTAAACAGCCGCAGAAAATATCTAAAAAAGATGCTCAGCGTATGCTTGATGCCCTACAAAATGATGAAAAGAAAACCCTGCAGAAACTGCAAAGACAAAAGGCAAAAGCAGTAGCAGGTAAAAAGAGTGATATAGATTGGTAGAAGTTTGGTAGTTTAGCAAATGATAAATTGGCAGATAATAATCTTATAAACTGACAATCGATAATTGGAATATTTATTGTGATACTCAATAAAGTCCTCACCGGACGAACATATATAACAAATGATTAAACGAATAATAATATTATCATTAATAATATCTTCAAGTTTGTTTGCTTTGGCAGGCGGTCAAGTGCGTTTTGTTGGTACTGCCAAACAAGTTGTAAAAGTTGGCGAACGTTTTCGGGTAGTGTACGAAATAAATCAGGATGCTGATAACTTCCGATCACCTGATTTTGGTAGCCTACAGGTACTATCGGGACCAAGCACATCAAGTAATTCGAGCATACAATATGTTAATGGTAATATAAGCAAGAGTTATGCAATGACATACACTTACATCGTTCAGGCTACTTCCGTAGGTAACGTAATTATTGGTCCTGCTTATGTTAACATTGGTAGAAATACTGAGAAGTCGAATAGTATAAAAATTAAGGTTGTTAAATCTGCCGGGGCACAGCAGGGTACTGCAACACAAGGCACTACTACACAACGTAATAAAGCTTCAGGGTCTTCCAATAATACCGGTATATTGCAGGACGATGACGTGTATATTAAAGCTGCCGTTAGTAATTTATCGCCATACATTGGTCAGCAGGTAATAATAACTTATAGCATTTACACAAAAGTGTCTGTTTCTAATTTAATGATCAAAAAGCAACCCTCATTTCAGGGCTTTTGGTCGAAAAGTTTACTTGATGACAAACAGCAATACAAACAGGAGAATAAAGTAATAAATGGTCAGGAATATATTGTTGCCGAGATAAGTAAATTTGCTATTTTTCCTCAAAAAACAGGTAAACTTGTTATTGAGCCATCAGAAATGGAATGTACTGTACAGTTAAAAGTCCAACAAAAAAGAAGACGTGGTTACGATCCTTTCGACGACTTTTTTAACGATCCGTTTTTTAATCGAAATGTTAAAAATGTTAAAACCGAAATTAAGTCTAATCCCATAACAATTAATGTTAAGCAGCTTCCACAACAGGGTAAACCTGAAGGATTTAATGGTGCTGTGGGTGATTTTAGGCTGAGTAGCAGAATCGATAGAACCACAATAACGGCAAATGATGCAATCACCCTTACTTACACGCTTTCGGGCAGAGGTAATCTGGAACTTGTTAAGCTCCCTGAGGTAAAATTCCCTTCCGACTTTGAAAGTTATGACCCTAAAATTACCACTAATATAAAAACAACAAGTGCAGGTATCTCCGGTAAAAAGAAATTTGAATACCTTGTTATTCCTCGTAATGCAGGTGATTTTGAAATACCCGCCCTTACTTTAAGCTATTTTAATCCGGCAACAAAAAGCTATCATAGTGTATCATCAGAAAAGTACAACATACATGTAACAAAGGGTAAAGCATCATCAACAGGAGTTTCGTACAGCTCATCTGCACAAGAAGATATAAGATTTATTGGTAAAGATATCCATCATATTAAATCACTCCCCTTTAGCTTCAAACAAAAAGGTAACTATCTGTTTTTGTCAAATACATTCTTTCTCCTGTTGGCTTTGCCAATATTTATTATAATAATACTTATTATTGTAATAAGCCGGATGCGCAAAAGACGATCAAATGTAGGTCTGCTAAAAAACAGAAAAGCTAATAAAATTGCCAAGTTGCGATTGCGAATGGCAGAAAAATATAAAAAATCCGGCAACGACAAAGATTATTACGACGAAATTGCCAGAGCACTATGGGGATATATTACCGATAAATTCAGCCTAACGCAATCGGAGTTGTCGATAGAAACCGTTGTGGATATGCTTAAAGATAAAAATGTTGACGCTAACGTTAGTAAAAACTTCGTTACAACACTAAATAACATTGAATTTGCCAGATTTGCCCCGGGTGATTCGAGCGGTAAAATGGAAGATATTTATAAAGAAGCTGTAGAAGCAATATTAACGGCAGAAAAAGCTTTGAGGTAATGGTGTAAACTATTTAATATGAGTATATTAATAATAAATATCAATAGCTAAATTACATTAAACTAATGATAAAAACCATAAAAAATATTCTTATTGTACTGGCATTTCAGGTTGTGGCAACCAACCTGTTAGCCATTAATTCCGATTCGTTAATACAATCAGCAAATAGCGTATATAATCAAGGACTATACGATTCAGCTATAAATACTTACAATAAAGTACTCAAAAGTGGTGTTGAATCAGGTGAGTTGTACTATAACCTCGGTAATGCTTATTACAAAAATAACGATGTTGCATCAGCAATACTTTATTACGAAAAAGCTGCAAAGCTGCTGCCTAACGATAAAGACATAAAATATAATCTAAGTATTGCCAACAGTATGATTGTTGACAAAATTGACAAAGTTCCTGAGCTTTTCTATAAAAAATGGTGGAATTATTTTTACAACGCACTCGGCGTTAACGCCTGGACAATATTTGTAATCATATCATTTGCATTGCTAACGGCAGCCATAGGCTTATTTGTAATTTCACGAACTCGCAACAACCGTAAGCTTTGGTTTTATTTAGGACTGCTACTACTCATTATCACTATTTTCGCCACAACATTAGCATCACAAAAATACTACCTCAGCCTAAACCACAACGAGGCAATAGTAACTACCTCATCGTTAACAGTAAAAAGCTCACCCACACAAAATTCAGTAGATCTATTCGTAATACACGAAGGCACAAAGGTTAAAATTATTGATAGAATTAATGATTGGGCTGAAATAAAAATACAAAACGGAAGCGTTGGGTGGCTCCCCGAAAGCTCAATTAAAGAAATTTAATAACATTTGTGGCGTTAACTATTGCTTTCCAGTATAACAGCACTACCTAAACAGGTTTTCTCCGCCTCATCATAAATAACTGCAAACTGCCCCGGGGCTATGCCTGAAATGGTGGTGTCCGAAATAATACGACTTCCGTTTTCGTCTTTCATAAGCGTGCCGATATTAAATTCTGGCTGATGCCTTATTTTAAATTTAACCCTGCTCAAGTTGCTGTAATCGTGGTTCGGATTAAAAAAATTAATGTCGTCAATAAAAATATTATCACTATATCTCGAAATAGGATCATAGCCTTTCGATATATAAATTATGTTCTTATTGATGTCTTTTTTAACCACAAACCACGGACCGCCACTAAGCCTCAGACCCTTACGCTGACCAATTGTATGAAACCAAAAGCCCCTGTGTTCGCCAAGTAACTTGTTGGTCTCCAGCTCTCTAATCTCACCCGGCATTTCACCAATCTGGCTTTTAATAAAATCAGTATAGTTTATCTTGCCCAAAAAGCAAATCCCCTGACTGTCAGGTCGCCCGGCACTTGGTAGTTTCATCTCAGCTGCCAATTCTCTAACACGCCGTTTAGGTAAATGCCCAATCGGGAACATCGTTTTTTTAAGTTGCTTATAAGTAATCTGAGCTAAAAAATAAGTTTGATCTTTTACCTTGTCAACGGCAGTACTTAAAAATGTCCCCTCATCGGTTTCGTAATTTGTGGCATAATGTCCCGTAACAATTTTATCAAATTCATGCCCATACTTGTCGTTAAAAGCACCAAATTTAATCAGCAAATTACACATAATATCAGGGTTAGGCGTAAGCCCTTTTTTAACCGAATCAACCGTATATTTCACCACCGTTGCCCAGTAATCGTCCTGTAAATCAACAATATCAAACGCACAATTATATTTTTTGGCAATCCACGAAGTTATCTCAATGTCCTCCTCCGAAGGGCAATCCATAAACGCCTTTTCGTCCTCCATGCCAATTTTAATATAAAAAATATGAGGGTCAAATCCCTGCTCTTTCAGCAGCGGAATAGTAACCGAACTATCAACGCCACCTGACACTAATGCTGCAATTTTCATCACGGCAAAAGTAGTTAATATTTTATTTAGGCTTCGTTACCAAATAAGTTGACTAAAGCAAACGAAGTTAACGTGCAAAAGAGTAAGCCTAAAAGGTCAAGTTATTTTGTAGCAATGCCTTAGCGTATAGCTGTTTTTATTTTGGGCGGACTATCGCGCTTTCCGTTTGTAGTTATTTCATGGCGGCTGTATTTTGTAAAGCAGTGCGGTGGCTCCGTTCCTGCGCCTCCACCTGCTTACAAAAATATCTGCCGCCATTTCAATAAGCTACC
>CAZGWS010000104.1:0-10198 GCA_964528805.1 uncultured Lentimicrobiaceae bacterium
GCAATTCCGATTTGGGACAGATCATTTTTTAAAGGAATATTTCAGAGAATTGGAACAGTTGACTTGGAAAAATCAACTCAGACAAAATTCAAGAAAAAGTTTCGTGTTTTGGACTTACGGACTTTTAATATTTTAAGCTGATAATTATTAAGCACCAACTCATGCTCAACCTCCATTAATGCTGTCGCAGCCTCAATAGTTGTAATACAAACCGGATTTATATACCCACTTACCCGTTTACCAACAAAATTATCCGTACTATAATATCTTACATCTAAAAAAATTGCAGGCATCTGATTAGCTACGTAAACAAAACCATCGGGTAACCCTTTTCTTGATACACCACTTTTATCTTCTGCCATTAAAACTCCTACCGTAAAAAACCATATTGTAATTAACGATAATATTGTAATTCTTATTCTCATTTATTAATTAATAATTTAAACTAATTATAAATAGTGATACAAAAATATTCAAATTTTATTCGTGCCAATAACTATTTTATCTTTTTAATGAAATAACAGGTCAGTGGCATTGTAATAGGTAATATTAGTAATTTTGCAGTTCATAAATTTTTATTATAAATGAAATATACTGTAATCATCACCGTTTTGGCATTTTTAGTGGGAAGCTGTACTCCTAATTCAAGTACATCTGAAAAAACAGAGAATAATAGAAATAAAGATATAAAGATATCCTATGTTCATCAGAACACGCCTGAAGCGAAAAGTTTATTGAAAAAAGGTGCATTAATTGTTAAATTATCTGAGACCGCATTGGGAACTGAGTTAAATAGAGCTATAAAAGAAAGAGGAACCAAGGGTGCAATAGATTTTTGTAATAAAAATGCAATAAAAATTACAGACTCATTATCGGAGGAATATGATGTAACAATTAGAAGAATTGCCAAAAAGTTTCGTAATGCTGTTAACAAGACTAACGCAGTTGAATCTGAGATTTACAAACAATACATCATGGAATGGCTTAGCAACGAAACGCTAAAGTCTAAAATTACAATTAATGCAGAAAATCATCCCGTTTTTTACAAGCCTATTATGATTAACGGCAAGTGCCTATTGTGTCATGGTGAAGCCGGAAAAACTATAAAGAAAGATGTCGCAGATAAGATCGCAAAACTGTATCCAAATGATAAGGCCATAAATTTTAAGTTAGGACAACCACGTGGAATGTGGGCAATAACATTTAATGGTATAACAGCTAATTTACAATAGTAACTGTATAATTAAAAGATAGTAGAACATGGGAATGGTCTGTATTCATTGTGGCGAAGATTGTGGCAAACACCCCATAATATGGGATAATAAACCATTCTGTTGTAACGGATGTAGTACTGTGTACCAAATACTTAACCAAAACAAACTTGAAAAATATTATGACATAAAGCCCATGTCGGGTATTAAAGTAGAGCAAGAAAATGCAGGTAACAAGTATAGCTATCTCGACAAACAAGAGATAAAAGATAAACTGTTAGACTTCTCAGATGGTGGCGTAAGTAAGGTTACATTATTTGTGCCAACTATTCATTGTGCATCATGTATATGGCTGTTAGAAAACCTTAATACAATAAATAACGGTGTTATCACTTCAATAGTAAATTTCCCAAAAAAAATTGTAAGCGTAACCTATAAAGAAAGTCATATAACTTTACGTCAGGTGGTTGAGTTATTGTCATCAATACATTATGTTCCTGAAATAACTTTGGACCAAATTGATAAAAACAAAGACACAAAAAGTAACCACGATTTATTAATCAAGATTGGAATTGCCGGCTTTAGTTTTATGAATGTGATGTTGTATAATTTTCCGGAATATTTACCCGGAGGTGATCAGCTCAACAGTACGTTTACTCGCTTTTTCGGTATCATGAGTTTTATCCTTGCTCTCCCGGTAGTGTTTTATTGCGCAAACGACTATTACCTAAGTGCTTTTAAGGGATTAAGACACAAAATTGTTAACATTGATGTACCAATTACCCTCGGAATATTTAGTTTGTTTTTACAAAGCACTTACGAAGTAATAAGTGGTAATGGAATTGGTTACATGGATTCATTAATTGGACTTGTTTTCTTTTTGCTGATTGGCAAATGGTATCAGGGAAAAACATATCAAGCATTGTCGTTTGAACGTGATTATAAATCATATTTTCCGGTTGCAGTTACAGTAATTATTAATGATAAAGAAGAGACAAAAACACTCAGTAACATAAAAGTAAAAGATAGGATAATTATACGTAATCAAGAAATTATTCCCGCAGATTCCATTTTAATGAAAGGTAATGCCGGTATCGATTATTCATTTGTTACCGGGGAATCCATACCCGTATTTAAAAATGTTGGTGACATAATTTACGCCGGAGGACGTCAGGTTGGAAGCAATATTGAAATTGAAGTTGTAAAAAATGTAGAACAGAGTTACTTAACTCAATTATGGAATCAGGATCATAATAACACAGATGGTGAAACTAAACTTGATCACATTGTTAACACTATTAGTCAATATTTTACCATTGTCATTTTAGTAATAGCCTCATTAGCCGCTTTTTATTGGCTATTATTCAACCCATCGCTAGCTGTTTTTGCATTTGTTTCTGTACTAATTATTGCTTGCCCATGTGCACTTGCTCTCACCATTCCATTTACATTTGGGAGTGCAATGAGACAATTTGGGCAACGAGGATTTTATATAAAAAACATTAATGTGATTGAAAAATTAAAAAATATTAATAATATAATTTTTGACAAAACCGGCACAATTACTTTTAACAATAAAATGAAAATTCAATTTGTTGGTAAAAAGCTAAGTATTGAAGATCGGGCGATGATAAAATCTTTAGCATCAAACTCCAGCCATCCACTAAGTGCAACAATTAAAGATTCAATAAATTCACAGCTTATGTACCCAATAAGCGAATTTAAAGAAATACCTTCAATGGGGATTACTGGTGTTGTAGATGGCAAGCGGATTAATATGGGCTCAAGTAAGTTCGTTACAGGCAAAGAAGATACAATACCAAGTAGTACAAATGTTTACATATTTATTAATGATTCTGTGCTTGGGTATTTTAAAATTCAAAATAGCTATCGGTCAGGGCTTGCAAATGTACTGAGTAGTTTATCTGCCAATTATTCACTTTATATGCTGTCAGGCGACAATGAATCTGAAAAAACTAACATCCTCACGTTGTTTGGCTCAGAAGCTACTTTACACTTCAATCAAAGTCCCAAAGATAAAATGGATTTTGTAAAAAAACTAAAGGCAAAAGGAGGAAAAACTATGATGATAGGTGATGGTTTAAATGATGCCGGAGCTTTAATGGAAAGCGATGTGGGACTTACTATTGCTGATGATATTTACAGTTTTTCACCCGCATGTGATGGGATTATTGAGGCTTCTAAATTTAACTGCCTACCCAATTTTATCAAGTTTACGCATACATCAATGATAATAGTTATAATAAGCTTTGTGATATCATTTCTATACAATATAATAGGTATATACTTTGCCGTTCAAGGACATCTGTCGCCATTATTGGCAGCAATATTAATGCCAATAAGCTCAGTTAGTGTTGTTGCATTTGCCACATTCTCAATTAATTATATGGCAAAAAAAGTGTTTATTTAAAATAATCTACACTCCTGACTATTATGCTTTTGCAAACTGTTATGTCACGGTAGGACAAACTTAAACAAACTTATCATAAAAATAAAAGCTATGGCATCTTCCCAAAGTTAAGTGTCGATTCATTTTTTTACATTATACTCAAACCCGCAAATTTCTGCTACGTTTACGTTACTTTTTCTGTACTTTGCCAATACTGACGCACTCTTTGCCTTTTCGTTCCAAACAAACTTGCGGATTTAAAGATTTGTTTAAATAATTATGAAAAAATTAACAATATTTAAAAATTATTTATATTTTTGACATTTTATAGTTAATCAGGAACTTTAATACTTAAATGTCGGTAATCGTTATATTAGTAATAGTTGGCATCATTGTCGCCGGTATGTTTCTTTTGGGATTTATATGGGCTGTTAAGTCGGGGCAATATGATGATATGTACTCTCCATCAGTACGTTTACTATTTGATGATGATAAAGAGTTACCTGAAGACAATAAAGAAACAACAGTAAACAATTCGAATAATTCAGAATAAACATTATCAATTTACAATCTAAACCAATTAATTAATGCTTATGGAGTTACAAAAATTTACTTATGATAACAAGCTAACTAAATATTTTATTTGGGCTACGCTGGGCTGGGGAGTTACTGCAATGCTGGTGGGCTTAACAGCTGCTTTCGAGCTTATTTTCCCTACAATGAGCAGCCAGATACCTTGGTTAGTTTTTAGCAGAATACGACCTGTTCATACAAATGCAGCAATATTTGCTTTTGTAGGAAATGGTTTTTTTGCTGCTATTTATTACTCGATGCCGCGACTGTTAAAAACACCAATGTACAGCAAAGTGTTGGGCAACATTCATTTTTGGGGATGGCAACTAATAATTGTATTGGCGGCACTAACCTATCCATTTGGATTTACACAATCAAAAGAATATGCGGAGTTAATTTGGCCCATCGACATACTCGTAGTACTTATATGGGTGGTATTTGGTCTAAATATGATAATGACTCTGGTTAAAAGGCGCACCAAGCATATTTATGTTTCTATTTGGTTTTATATAGCAACATGGGTAACAATTGCCGTACTTTACATAGTAAATAATTTGGCAATTCCGGTAACTTGGACATTAAGTTATCCAATATATGCAGGTATTCAGGATGCTCTTGTACAGTGGTGGTATGGTCATAATGCGGTGGCATTTTTCTTAACCACTCCTGTTTTGGGTATGATGTATTACTTCATTCCTAAGGCTGCCAACCGCCCAATTTATTCCTACAAATTATCAATTATTCATTTTTGGGCTCTTATTTTCCTATACATTTGGGCAGGACCTCATCATTTATTATACTCAGCTCTACCCGACTGGGCACAGGCACTAGGAGTTGTATTTTCTGTAATGCTTCTTGCTCCTTCCTGGGGAGGTATGATAAATGGGCTGCTAACTTTAAGAGGTGCCTGGGACAAAGTCCGCGAAGATCCTGTACTTAAGATGTTTGTTGTTGGTGTTACGGCATATGGAATGGCAACATTTGAAGGTCCAATGCTCTCGTTGAAAACTGTAAACGCTCTTAGCCACTTTACCGATTGGACAATTGCACATGTACACATTGGAACATTGGGATGGAATGCGATGATGAATTTTGGTATGATTTACTGGCTGATACCTCGACTATTTAAAACAAAACTTTTCTCAACCAAATTAGCAAATATTCATTTCTGGATTGCTACACTTGGCATGCTTTTCTTCTCAATCCCACTTTATTTTGCCGGATTCACACAAGCTTTAATGTGGAAAGAGTTTACAGCAGAAGGATTCCTGGCATATCCTAACTTTCTGGAAACAGTTACTCAAATACTTCCAATGTATTACCTGCGAGCGTTTGGTGGATCACTATATTTAATTGGTACTCTATTGTTTGTATATAATATTTGGAAAACTGCTAAGCAAGGTAGCTTTATGAGATTTGAAACTGCCGAAGCTGCGCCTAAACATACTCCAAAAGAAAAAGAAAGCTTTCACAGAAGACTTGAAGGAAGACCTTTAAAATTTACTGTAGCTGCATTAGTTGTAATACTAATAGGTGGTTTGGTAGAAATAGTTCCTATGTATCTTATTAAATCTAATGTGCCAACAATTTCATCAGTTAAGCCTTACACACCTCTTGAACTTGAAGGTCGTGATGTTTATGTTAGTGAAGGCTGCTATTTATGTCATTCACAGATGATACGCCCGTTTAGAAATGAAACTGAACGTTATGGCGAATACACAAAAGCAGGAGAAACTGTTTACAATCATCCATTCCAGTTTGGCTCAAAAAGAACCGGCCCTGATTTAGCTCGCGAAGGTGTTAAATCGTTGCCTAATTATAAACCCAACTCGTGGCACTACAATCACCTGATAAACCCTCAAAAGGTTAGTCCCGAATCTATTATGCCACAGTATCCATGGTTGGCCGAAAATGAAATCGACCTGTCTGTTACTCCTAAAAAAATTAAAGTAATGAGGACTTTAGGAGTTCCATACCCTGAGGGCTTTGAAGATAAGGCTGTTGCAGACTTACAAGCTCAGTACGCTAAAATTGCAAATGACTTACGCAGCAATGGAATTGAGGTTGGTGATAATAAAAAAATTATCGCTGTAATCGCCTATCTTCAGCGTTTAGGAACTGATGTTTATAAAACAAAATAACATAATTAACTTGATGTCATGAAGATCGTTATTAGCCAACTTGAACAAATTGCCGGTATTGAAATATATCCAATAATTTCTCTACTTATATTCTTTAGTTTCTTTGTTTTAGTAACATACTTAGTTATAAAAACAAGTAAATCTGAAATTGAAGAACTAAGCAATATGCCCCTTGATGATAATAACGACCTTCAAAACGATAATAACGAACAAGTTTGAAAAAAGATAAACTATGGCTACAGATAATAATAACCGAATTGATGACGAAGGGTATGAAATAGATACTCTCACAAATGACCGTCTCATTAAAAATCATTCATATGATGGAATTCAAGAATTAGACAACGACCTTCCATCTTGGTGGAAATGGCTGTTTTACTTAACAATAACTTTTGCAGTTATATACAGCATCAGGCTATATGTATTTCATGCTGACGATCTTGTACAAGCAAGAGAATATGAAAAAGGTGTGCAGAAAGCTGCAAATAAGAATCAAGAAGCTCCTGTTGCTGATTTTAAAGTTGTTTTACTCACAGATCCTGCCGATCTTGCTGCCGGTAAAGAAATATGGTCGAAGATATGCTTTGCATGCCATGTACTTGATGGTGGTGGGCTTGTAGGACCAAACATGACTGATAACTATTGGATACATGGAAATAAAGTAGAAGATCTTTATAAAGTTGTTACAGACGGTGTCATCGAAAAAGGTATGATACCATACAATAGTCAGCTTTCTGACAAAGCCAGATTACAGGTAGTTAGTTATATACTAACCGATTTGGTTGGCACAACACCTGCATCACCAAAAGCACCACAAGGTACTAAGTACTAATTTGTTCTTTTAAATAATTAATTGTCAAGAAGCCGGGTTAATTTATCCGGCTTCCTATATTTACAATCTTATAAGTTTTTTAAGTTTTATTTAAAATATTAAGTATGCATATTTGTTTTCCAAATCTTTATTTTTTTGCAATTAATTATTAATTATTTTCTAAACAATTAACTAACTTTACCAACTCACTTATCAGTAGCAATACAATAAAATAATTTATAATAAAAATGGCTAAGAATGTAAAAACAAAGAAACCTGAATACTTCAGGGATAAATTAACAACAGTTTCCAAAGATGGAAGTCGAGAATGGGTATATGCAAAAAAAGTAAAAGGTCCCTTGTTTAATCGACGAAAAATACTCGCAACATTCTTATTATTAATTTTTTACATAGGACCAATTATTAAGATAGGTAACAACCCAATTCTGCTTTTTAACATTCTCGAGAGAAAGTTTATAATTTTTGGTGTGGTTTTCTTACCTCAGGATATTCATCTGATCCTGCTAACATTTATAACATTAATTCTGTTTGTAATATTATTTACTGTTATTTTTGGTAGAATTTTTTGCGGATGGTTGTGCCCGCAAACTATTTTTATGGAATTTGTTTTTAGGCAAATTGAGTACCTTATTGAAGGTAGTGCAGCTAAACAACGCAGGCTTAACAGTAAGCCTTTAAACTTTGAAAAACTCTGGAAAAAAACATTAAAGCACTTCATATTTATCTTAATTGCAGTTATAACATCATCCACTATGCTATCATATATTATCGGCGTGGGTAATGTTATTGAGCTATTAAAAGAAGGTCCGATAAAAAACTTTAGCGGTTATGCCGGACTGATGGTTTTCTCAGGTGTTTTTTACTTTATCTTCTCCTTCTTCCGCGAACAAGTTTGTGTAATCGCATGCCCGTACGGAAGATTGCAAGGTGTACTTGTTGATAAAAAATCTATTATTGTTGGTTACGACTATAAAAGAGGCGAGCCAAGAGCCCCAATAACCAAGGATGGCATTAACACCGATAATGGTGATTGTATAAACTGCAATGCGTGTGTAACAGTGTGCCCCACCGGAATAGATATCAGAAATGGAACACAACTGGAATGTATTAATTGTACCGCTTGTATTGACGCCTGTAATGCTGTTATGACAAGAGTTAATAAACCTAAAGGTCTTATTCGTTATGATTCAGAAGAGGGTATTGAAACCGGTCATCGATCAATTTTTAACACACGATCGATTTCATATTCTATTGTTCTTGTATTGTTGCTGTTTTTTGTAGGATATTTATTTATGCTTAGAGGAAGCTTCGAGACAACAATCCTTCGGGCAAGAGGATCAATGTTTCAAGAATATGGAGCGGATAGTTTAAGCAATATTTACAATTTTGATCTTGTAAATAAATCGGCAAAACTAATGAAGATTGATTATCTACTTGAGTCTCCTAAAGGAAGAATAATGTATATTCAGGGGAATGTTCCTGTTGATGCCGGAAAAGTTGGAAGAGGCACATTTTTAATAATTATAAAAAAAGATGAACTTAGCTCATCTAACACTCCAATTATTATAGGACTGTATAACAAAGGTGAAAAAATGGATACGTATAACACTACATTTGTAGGTCCAAACTCGCTGGATAAAAAGTAACAAATCATGAGAATAAAGTGGAATTGGGGTACAAAACTTGCTATTTGGATTTCCCTATTTATAATATTTATACTTTCTTTAGTTTATATGACGACAACCGTAAATGTAAACCTTGTGGAGAAGGATTATTATCCAAAAGGGCTTGTTTATCAATCTCGCATTGACGCAATAAATAATACTAAAGAAATAAATGCAATATTTACTACAACTCAAAACGATAGTGCAGTTGTAATTTTCCTGCCTGATATTCAGGTTGATAGTGGGACGATGATATTTTTTCGTCCATCACAAAATGCACTCGATAAAAATTATAAGCTAATCGTCAACATTAACAGAGTGATGATTATTCCAAAAAGTGATTTAATTCATGGTAAATACATTCTTAAAGTTAATTGGCATAATCAAAATAAGGAATATTATTCAGAACAGAATATATTTATAAAGTAATCATTGTTTTAAGACGCAGTATCATGTACGAGCTATATATTTTCGCATTAATGACAGGAATAGTCGGAAGTTTGCACTGTATTGGAATGTGTGGTCCAATTGCAATTGCTTTGCCCTTAGGTAACAAGGGAATTATAAATAGAATTGCAGGAGGTCTATCCTATAACATTGGCCGAATAATTACTTACGGAATTTTAGGTGCAATTTTTGGACTATTGGGAAAAGGGATTGAAATGGCTGGTTTGCAGCAATGGGCTTCAATATTGCTTGGCATTGCAATGATTTTGTCAATTATTGCACCTGCTGTATTTCACGGTAAAGTTAAACTTGAGCGATTATTTTTTGGATATGCAGGTAAAATGATAAGCAGCTTCAGAAAACTATTTACAATTAGTTCTATACCTTCCCTGTTTTTAATAGGTTTGCTAAACGGACTCCTCCCATGTGGCTTAGTTTACATAGCTATTGCCGGTGCAATAAACACTAACAGTATAATAAACGGAATATTTTATATGGTAATATTTGGGTTAGGAACCATTCCAATAATGCTATCCATACCACTACTCGGCAATATGGTGGGAAACACATTTAGAAAACGCTACTCAAAAGTATTATCGGGATTTATTATAATTCTTGGTATTCTATTTGTACTTAGGGGGTTATCGCTGGGGATACCTTTTCTTAGTCCGCCCAAAAAAATGCTCGTACCACATACTAAAAGTATGAAAATGCACAAAGCTGAGAGTATTAACCTCAACCTAAAAATGAATGGCTTCTCGAATACATAATAACTACTATATTCCCTAAGTAGTGCCTACAAGAAAACTTATCATCTTCAAGTCTTTGATAAGAAAGCGTCAAAGACAAGGCTTTAGAAGTTTTTGAATTCAAGGAGTTTACTTTTGAATTATAGGCTTCACAAGCCTTGTTCTTAACAC
>CAZGWS010000105.1:0-3133 GCA_964528805.1 uncultured Lentimicrobiaceae bacterium
TTTACCAATTTAATGTATTACACCATTATAGTTTAAGTTGGTATATATTTTTCTCTTTCTTGTCCTGCCAATTTGACAAAAAATATGTACTTGGCAAAACTTTTGATACTGTTTTTCTGCAAAAAGTAACTTACAGATAAAAGTGATAAAACATGAGTGAAGAAAATATAGAAGACGTAACTTTTGAAAACAATGAAGATGCGCAGGATATAGTAGATGATGTTGATTATCAAGAGCCTAAGGCGAATAAAAAAACCAAAAAGATAAAAGCTGAGAAGAAACTTGATGAAGTAACTGAGAAATATAATGAAGTAAATGAAAAGTATCTGCGTTTATATTCTGAATTTGATAACTATAGAAAGCGAACCAACAAAGAAAAATTGGAATTGCTGAAAAGTGCTTCAGAAGAGGTTATTATTGATTTACTGCCAATTTTGGATGACTTTGACAGGGCTAAGAAAGCTATGGATGATCAGGGTGTTAACGAAGAAATAAAAAAAGGTATTGAATTAATTCACACAAAGCTTTTTAATACGTTATCCCAAAAGGGTTTGCAGCCTATGAACTCAATAGGAAAAGAATTTGATACAGACTTTAATGAAGCAATTACACATATTCCTGCCCCTTCGGAAGACTTGGTTGGCAAAGTTGTTGATGTTATCGAAAAAGGATATTTGCTAAATGGCAAGATAATTAGATTTGCTAAGGTAGTAGTTGGAAGCTAACAGTTCGCAAATTGAATATTGAGAATTCAAATAGTGAAGAATACATTTAATAACAGTTATGAGTAAAAGAGACTATTACGATATACTTGGCGTTACTAAGAATGCCACAGATACTGAAATTAAGAAAGCATATCGTAAGATGGCACTAAAATATCATCCTGATAAAAATCCTGATGACAATAGTGCCGAAGAGATGTTTAAAGAAGCTGCCGAGGCCTACGAGGTGCTTAGCAACAACGACAAACGAGCAAGATACGACCAGTTCGGTCATGCAGGTATGCGTGGTAGTGGAATGGGTGGCAATCATATGTCAATGGATGATATATTTAGTCATTTCGGAGATATTTTCGGTAGCGCATTTGGCGGTGGCGGTGGTTTTGGTGGGCAGCAAAGTAGCCGACGTGTAAACAGAGGATCTAACTTAAGAGTAAAAGTGAATCTGTCGCTTTCGGATGTCGCTCATGGTGTTGAAAAAAAAATAAAACTCAAAAAATATATCCCTTGCAAAGCATGTAACGGTTCGGGTTCCGAAAAAGGCAGCACTCCGTCAACATGCCCTACATGCCACGGGCAAGGTCAGGTAACCCGCATTACTAACACTTTCTTAGGGCAAATGCAAACAGCATCAACGTGCCCCCAGTGTGGAGGTGCAGGTGAGGTAATTACCAATAAATGTAAAGAATGTCATGGAAATGGTATTGTAAAAGGTGAGGATGTTGTTACAATTAACATCCCTGCCGGTGTTGCTGATGGTATGCAACTGTCGGTAGGAGGTAAAGGAAATGCCGGTGCTCGCAACGGTGTACCTGGCGATTTAATAGTTTTGGTTGAAGAAAAGGAAAACCCGGAACTTGTTCGTGATGGTAATAACGTCCTGTATGATTTATATATCAACTTCGCTGATGCAGCCCTTGGCTCAACTAACGAAATTCCTACAATTGATGGCAAAGCCAGAATTAAAATAGCTCCCGGAACTCAGGGTGGCAAAGTACTGCGTCTTAAAGGTAAAGGTATCCCCGATGTAAATGGCTATGGTAAAGGCGATTTGCTTGTTAATGTAAATATATGGACACCGCGAAACCTTACTAAAGATGAAACAAAAATGATGGAGCAGCTGAAAGAATCTAAAAATTTTATGCCAAATCCAACCGCTAAAGATAAAAGCTATTTTGATAGAATGAGGGAGTTCTTCTCGTAATAGAGGAATTTTAACTATGCATTGCATTTTTATTCGGTAGTTTTAACGTCTTCTAAAATTTTATTATCTTTTCGATTGATAACTCCGTTAAGATAGTACTTTTGTGTCTTAATACATGAATTTGATATAATGGATAGAAATTTTGCCCTTCAAGCTGTTGATGTATCTAAAAGCTATGCTAATCACAAGGCTCTCAATAAAGTAAGTATTGATGTTCCAAAACAAAGTATCTTCGGATTACTTGGTCCTAATGGTGCCGGTAAAACAACCCTAATCCGAATAATAAACCTAATATCTGTAATGGATGAGGGTAAAGTGCTGTTAGATGGCAAACCTATTACTACTAACGATGTTGTAAATATAGGATACCTTCCAGAAGAACGCGGACTTTATAAAAAAATGAAAGTCGGCGAGCAGGCAGTTTATCTTGCTCAACTTAAAGGCATGTCGAAAAGTGATGCGATAGCACAGCTTAAAATTTGGTTTGATAAGTTTGAGATTGGAGCGTGGTGGAATAAAAAAGTAGAAGAACTTTCAAAAGGTATGCAGCAAAAGATACAGTTTATTGTTACCGTGCTTCATAAACCTAAACTTCTTATTTTTGACGAACCTTTCAGCGGATTCGACCCAATAAACGTAAATATTCTGAAATCTGAAATTCTAAATCTCCGTAACAATGGCGCAACAGTTATTTTCTCTACACATAATATGGCATCGGCAGAAGAACTATGCGATAATATTGCTTTGATAAATAACAGTCGTACAGTTCTCTCCGGTAGCATTCATGAAATAAAAGAAAAATATAAAACTAACATTTTTGAAATTGCATACCACACCGGTAATACTTTGGCTTTGCCTGAAGCAGATTATACTATCAGCAGCAACAAAGACCTGAATAATGTACATTATTCTACAATAAAAATTCATAATGGAGGTGGTACAAATGAACTGTTACAACAAATACTTCCACAAGTAGAAGTTGTCTCATTTAAAGAGATACTACCCTCAATAAATGATATTTTTATACGTGAAGTTAGTGGCAAATGAGATGAAATAAACTAAGAGCTATGAATAAAATTTTCCTTATCATACAGCGTGAATATTTATCGCGAGTAAAGAAAAAATCATTTATTATCATGACAATTGTCGGACCTCTGCTGATGGCATCAATTGTTATCCTCCCTGCTTATCTTTCCAGCTGGAGCAATGC
>CAZGWS010000105.1:3233-10197 GCA_964528805.1 uncultured Lentimicrobiaceae bacterium
GAAATTATTAAATCATCAAAAGTAAATATAAACCTTAGTACCATACGTGTTGAAGAAGGTGGAATTGAAAAGAAAAGTAATACAGAAGTTGAAGTTGGATTGGCTATTTTTGCCGGAATACTAATTTACTTCTTCATATTTATGTTTGGCGTACAAGTGCTTAAGGGTGTTATGGAAGAAAAAACTAACAGGATTGTTGAAGTAATAATATCTTCTGTCAAGCCATTTCAGTTAATGTTTGGCAAAATAATTGGGATAGCTTTTGTTGGTCTTACCCAGTTTACGCTGTGGATATTGTTAACATTGGCTTTTGTTGGCATATTCCAGTCTGGAATTCTTACCGACAGCAATACAGCAATTGGATTACCCGGTAGTAATACTGAGCTTGTACAACAAATTAATCAGGGTAGCACAGGTGTAAATCCAATGGCAATGGTAAACGAAATAATTGGTGGTATCGACATTAAGGTCATGGTATTTAGCTTTATTTTTTATTTCCTTGGCGGTTATCTGTTGTATGCTTCACTTTTTGCTGCAATAGGTGGTGCAATTGATAATGATACAGATAGTCAACAGTTTATGATGCCTGTGTCATTACCCTTGATTTTCTCTATTGCACTTTCGGGTGTAATTGTAAATCAACCCGATGGCGCACTTGCAGTTTGGATGTCGATGATCCCCTTTACTTCACCGATAACTATGATGATGCGAATCCCATTTGGAGTTCCTATGTGGCAAATGCTTACATCAATGGGGCTGCTGATAGTAGGTTTTATTTTTACAACATGGATAGCCGGAAAAATATACCGCACCGGAATATTAATGTATGGACAAAAAGTAAACTATGCAATTCTTTGGAAGTGGCTTACTAAAAGTTATTAGCACCGGCAATAATGACGTGCTATTTGGCGTTGCAGTAAAAGATGTTTGCAGATTTAAGGTGTTACCTTCTTTAAATAGAAAAACTGCTTTTTATGCTTCCTTATATTTGAAGTTGCTATTGTGAGTAAACTATCGTCTTCAATGCTTAGCGTAATTATTGATGGATAGTTATTATCGGGGTTAATAAACTCCCAACTATTTTTCGAGGGTTTAGTTAACTTAAAGTTAATATATTTACCATGCCTGCTCATTGATATTCCGTAATATATTGAATCATCTTTTCGTTCAATTTTTAGCAACTCAAAAAATGTTGTGTCAGTACTATTTATGCTAAACCCTTCTCCTTCAAAATGATTTTGGTTGACAAACCTCCAGTTTTCATTAAACTTAACCCCCTTGTATGACTTCCAGTTACCATTAATAACCAATAAATCGCTCATAACATCATCGGGTGACGGATTATAGCACGAAGTTATAAGGGGTAATGTCAGCAATAATAAAATCAATACTTTCATAATATAAAACAGTATAAATTAATACAAAGAATAGTAGGTATTAACACATAAAAGATTATCAATAATAATCAGGCACAAAGTTAATTAAAATCAATTTGTTATTTCACAAATATTATTCTACTTTTGCACCCTCGAAAAAATAAGAATATAATTAATAACTAAAATCAAATGCAGAATAGAGGAGCTATTAAGTTTTTTGCCATTGCTTTCGCATTAGTTTGTCTTTATCAGTTAAGCTTTACGTTTGTAACAAGCAGGGTTGAAAAGAAGGCTAAAGAATATGCAACAAACGAAGTTGCGGTTCAACTGGCTAATAAACTTGCAAAAGGAGACGAAGCTTTGGAACTCTATCTTATGGATTCCATTTCTAAATCCAGAGATCGATATTATAAGGATAGTGTTTCCAATGTTGAGGTTTACAACATACTGGTAACCGGATACACCTATAAAGAATGTAAAGAACGTGAGTTAAATCTTGGTCTTGACCTTAAAGGTGGTATGAATGTAGTGTTGGAAGTGTCTATAGGCGATGTAGTTAAAGCTCTTTCAGGCAATAGTCAGGATCCTACCTTTAAAAAGGCCATGGCTATGGCTTACGAAAAACAAAAAAATAGTGGTAAGGGGTTTGTAACATTATTTGGTGAGTCGTTTAACGAGGTTGACCCAAATGCACGTCTGGCATCTATATTTTTGTATTCATTTAAAGATAAAGGAATAACTACTACATCAACAAATGCTGAGGTATTAACGGTTATCAATAAAGAGGCTGACGATGCTTTTGATCGTGCATTTCAAATTCTTCGTAATCGTATCGACCGTTTTGGTGTAGCCCAGCCAAATATCCAAAAACTTAACACAACACATCGAATAGCAATTGAACTTCCGGGTATTAAAGATCCTGAACGTGTTCGAAAACTCTTACAAGGAACTGCAAAGCTCGAATTTTGGGAAACATATAATTTTTCGGATTTATATACCTACTTTGATGAAGCAAATGCTACCCTGAGAACAGAGGGGCAACTTGATGCTGAAACACAGAAAGATGACTCAATAGCTGCAGCTAAGGATAACTCTAAAGAGGCAACTTCTATTGGCAATGATGCTAATGATGAACCTGTTTCAGATACAGCTATTGATGAAACCAAAGGCGAAAAATCAACAAATAAGCTACTTGAACAAATAGAATCGGATAGCACAAATGATACAGGTGATAAAAAAATGGATTTTGCTGATTATGCTAAAAAGTTTCCACTTTATGCCTACTTGCAACCATCATATGCACAGGATGAAGCCGGTAAACCTTATCCTGCAAAAACAGCTCGTGTTGGCTTTGCTGCAATTAAAGATACTGCTCGCATAAATGGGATGCTTAAACTTGTGAAAGACATATTCCCTCGTGATTTAAAACTTGTATGGACGGTTAAGCCAAACCCAAATACACCTGATATGCTCGAACTTATCGCTTTAAAAGCAAGTTACCGTGATGGAAGAGCTGCTTTGGGTGGTGATGTAATTGTTGATGCCAGTCAGGATTACGACCAAAATGGTGGTATCGCCGTTGATATGCAAATGAATGCCCAGGGTGCTAAAATATGGAAAAGGCTTACAGGTGAGAGTATTGGTAAACAAATTGCAATCGTTCTTGATGATTATGTTTATTCATTTCCTGTTGTTAACGGTGAAATCCCAAATGGAAGATCATCTATTACAGGTGGTAGTATGGATTTAAATGAAGCAGTTGACCTTGCTAACATTCTTAAAGCAGGAAAACTGCCGGCACCTGCTCGTATTGTTGAGGAAGCTGTTGTTGGTCCTTCACTTGGTAAAGAGGCTGTTACTGATAGTATGAACTCATTTATACTTGCGTTTATTCTTGTACTGGCTTATATGATTGTTTTCTATAACAGAGCCGGTATTGTTGCCAATATTGCCCTTGTTGCAAATATGTTCTTCATATTTGGCGTATTAGCCTCACTTGGCGCTGTTTTAACTTTGCCGGGTATGGCAGGTATTGTACTAACACTCGGTATGGCTGTTGATGCGAACGTTATTATTTATGAGCGTATTAAAGAAGAAATCCGAGCAGGTAAAGGTTTGGCGTTGGCCATTTCTGATGGTTATAAAAATGCATACTCTGCTATTATTGATGGTAACGTTACAACTTTGTTAACAGGCGTTGTTCTGTATATATTCGGTACCGGTCCTGTTCAAGGTTTTGCTACTACCTTAATAATTGGTATTATCTCATCGTTATTTACTTCTATCTTTATTTCGAGAATTATTTTCGCTTGGATGTTAAACACTAAAAAGAAAATTAACTTCTCGTCAAAAGCTACTGCTAACTTCTTGTCGCAAACTGCAATTAACTTTATTAATTATAGATATAAAGCATATATATTTTCAGGTATCTTAATTATAATTAGTATTGGATCATTAGTTACAAAAGGACTAAATTTTGGTATAGATTTTAAAGGAGGACGTACTTATGTAATCAGATTTGACCGTGATATTGATACTGAGAAAGCCCGACAAGCACTAACTGCCGAATTTGACGGTAACTCTCCCGAAGTTAAAACATTTGGCTCTGCTGCTCAAATTAAGGTAACCACTAAGTATTTAATTGATGATAACAGTATTGATGTGGACTCAATTATTCAGGTAAAATTGCATAATGGACTTAAAAGCTTTTATTATAATAAAATTGATTATTACGATTTCTCATCTGATTCTGAGGGCGAAGCTAAATTATTGGGTATCTTAAGTTCTCAAAAAATTGGACCTACCATTGCTTACGATATTAGAAATAAAGCGTACCTCGCTGTTTTCTTTGCTCTTATTATGATTTTCATTTATGTTGCCGTACGTTTTAATAAGTGGCAATATGGTGCGGCAGGTGTTATCGCATTGTTCCATGATACAATAATTACAGTTGGTCTTTTCTCACTATTCTATGGTATTTTACCATTTAGCATGGAAATTGACCAGGCTTTTATTGCTGCTATTCTTACAATTATTGGGTACTCAATCAACGATACTGTTATTATTTTCGACCGTATCCGTGAAAATACACGACTTTTCCCAAAACATAGTCTGAAGAGCAATATCAATAATGGTTTAAATAGTACATTGTCACGAACTCTTAATACGTCAGGTACCACACTTGTTGTATTACTTGTTATATTTATTTTTGGTGGTGAAGTAATACGCGGATTTATTTTTGCACTATTGATTGGGGTGCTGATTGGTACATATTCATCAGTATTTACAGCCAGCCCAATTGCGTATGATTTTCTTAGCGGAGATAAACAGGAGAAAGAAGTAGCTGATAGAGAAGCTAAGGTAAATGCACGAAAAATAAAAAAGAAAAAGTAGATATTAAAAATCTTAAAAAAGTCTCATTGCTTTTGCTGTGAGACTTTTTTTTTACTTGCAATTTCTTGCACACTTTATCTGTTGTTGGTATGTCTGCCGGATTCACCACAATATTTTTTATGCCCAAATTTAGTAAATCTTTATGAATACCAAAACCACAAAAGCTTGCCCCATATGCAGAATGATAATTGCCATTTGTAAAATTCCTTAATAAATAATTTCTCAACAGTTCAGAGCTGGGATCTTGTGGAAAGGTCTTATAAGGACTTTCACCAACCATGATGCTTGTTAACCAATTCTTTAAAAGTGTATCAAGTCCAAAATAAATGTTCTGACC
Organism: uncultured Lentimicrobiaceae bacterium; assembly: GCA_964528805.1. Lineage (GTDB taxonomy): Bacteria > Bacteroidota > Bacteroidia > Bacteroidales > F082. The sequence continues at coordinate 8,340 of CAZGWS010000105.1, forward strand.
ATTAAAATCTACATTGTTGCTGTTGTCCATAGTATTTATAATTTTTTGGTTTCAACAGGCGAATGTAGTTCACCCTTGGAGCTTTTCAAATTACAAACATAAGTACTAAATAAGTAAGAGCCGCTTGCTATTATTCAATAGATTATTTGCAATTCATATTACGTTTCAATCCATCCAAAATAATATTTATCCATAGTTGTTTTCTTCGTTGTATTGTAATATTTTGTAATTTTGAAAAAATATATATACATGATTATGAAAAATATAAAAACTATTTTAATAACACTACTTTTTGTGCCAATTTTATTAAGTGCGCAAGTTGAGATTGCACCTTCTGTTGGATATATGTTTGGCGGACGGTTAAACTATTATCAGGGTGAGGTGAAAATAAATGATAATGTTAACTATGGTGTTTCCATTATTGTGCCTGACATCAGTTTTGGTACTGACCTTGAGATAAACTACACCCGAATGGACAGCAGATTGTATTTTACTCCCTATAATAATTTCCCTGATTATAGCTCTACGGATTTCAATGTTAGTGTGAATTATATTCAGGTAGGTGTTCTTAAAACATTTGGTGATTCCGATACATTTAAGCCTTTTGGTTCATTTTCGGCAGGTACAACAATATTTGGTGCAAGCAACGACCTGAGCAACGTATGGCGCTTTTCTATTACACTCGGGCTTGGTGCAAAAGTATGGATAAGCGATAGAGTTGGCATTATATTAAGGGGCAGACTTATGATGCCAATGGTTTTTGCCGGCGTAGGTGGTTATTATGGTATAGGTGGCGGCGGCTCCGGAGGTGGGCTTTATGTTAATAGTTACTCTACTATTGTTCAAGGCGATTTTAGCGGTGGACTTATTTTCTCACTTGGGAAGTAATGTGGCTGATTTAGTGTTGAATGATCTTCCGTACTTTATATTATGAAAGTAACTGATCTTAATATTGATGCTCTAACATCTTGTATGGAAAGAAAAATACTGCCAGGTTTATCTTCGCAGTTAAAGATGGCTCCCGTAACAAGGTTGGGTGAACTTCTTAAATCACAAAAGCAAACAGGACAAGATTTTGCTACAAGCGGCTATCATAAAAAAAGTGCTGTATTAGTACTTCTTTACCCTAAAAACGACCTTGTTTATTTGGCTATGATGGTTCGGGCAATCGACGATACTATACATAGTGGGCAAGTGTCGTTTCCAGGCGGCAGCGTTGAGAAAAGTGACTTGAGCATTGAGCATACAGCACTACGTGAAGCATGGGAGGAAATAGGAGTAGATCCGGAGACAGTCAATGTTATAGGTCAGCTTACGAAACTTTATATTCATCCCAGTAACTTTGACGTGTTTCCCATTGTTGGCATAGCAGGCAGCACTCCCGTCTTTATGCCTAACCAAGAGGTTCGAAGTTTGTTGGAAGTTAACATTGACGCACTTCTTGATTCTTCTGCATCCGGTTATAAACAGATAGCCTATCGTACGGGAGATGAGTTTGTAGTTCCATGCTATTATATAAATAACGAAGTTGTATGGGGAGCTACAGCAATGATATTATCTGAGTTTTTGGATGTGATGCGTAATGCATTATTGATGCAAAAAAGTGAATCAAACGGCAGCCCTAATTAGGGGGTAGTTCCTGCATGTAGCACACAATATATCTATGTAATAATGCGTTACGTAATAAATATGATAGATTTAAATGTAAGAACCATGGGCAGAAGTAAGAATACTCGTATTCTAAATTACATGTTAAACCTAATTAGTCTTTGCAAGAAAACGCCAAATACTGCTTTATTCTCATTTTTGAATCAGTCAACTACAATTCGTAAACTCCTTGAATTCAAGAACTTCAAAA
>CAZGWS010000106.1:0-10022 GCA_964528805.1 uncultured Lentimicrobiaceae bacterium
GCCTCTTTACCGGTTGATGCATCAGTAATACTAACACCATTATCGCCAATTAATATTTTAATCGATCGCCGCAGGTTCTCATCATCTTCAACTAAAAGTAAGCTCCCTGTTTTTTTATTAATAAAGCTCTCAATTTTACCAAATGCTTCATCAAGCATTCCTTTCTTAGCCGGCTTTGTAAGGTAACCTATAGCTCCCTTATTAGTGGCTGCAATGGTTTCTTCAGCTCCTGACATGATGTGTACCGGAATATGCCTTGTGTTAGGGTTCTCTTTAAGTAAATCCAACACCCTCCACCCATCAATGCCGGGTAGTTTAATATCAAGAACAATAGCATTAGGTATTAACTTATTGGCAAGCTCAATTCCATATTCACCTGTCGGCGATGCTATACACTTAAATCCTCTGCCTTTACATTGTTTGAATAAAATTTTGGCAAAAACAGGGTCATCTTCAATCACAAGTATCACCTTCTCACCTCCTGTGATGTTATCAATATCATCATCAATAAATTGAGGGCGACTGCTATCAAAAAGTGAAGATGCCTCATCGGCAGTATTTTGCTCAGCTCTTGCTATATTGTTTGCTTTATGCTCTTCAACTTTCATTGTAGGTGGCTTTACATCTCCATCGTGGTTATGGCTTGCCGTAATGGGTAAGTATAATGAAAATGTTGACCCCTCCCCTTTTTTGCTTGCAAGATCTATTTTGCCACCCATCAGTTTTGCTAGTTCACGCGATATGGAAAGTCCCAAACCGGTACCACCAAACTTCCTCGATATGCTACCATCTGCTTGCTGAAAGGCCTCAAAAATTTCATCCTGCTTATTCTTTGCAATACCTATTCCTGTATCGATTACTGATATACAAAGTATATTTCCAATGCTATCGGCAGTATTTGTTTGTATAGAAAAATTTAGCGTTATACTGCCTTTAGGTGTGAATTTCAAGGCATTAGACATGAAATTCTTAATAACCTGTTCAATCTTTTGTTGGTCTGCAACAATGCTTGCAGGTACATCTTCATCAACAGAAATAATGAAGTCTATGTTTCTTTTCTTTGCCGCCAAATTAAAATAATCATGCATGTTGTCGCTGATGCTACTTATATCTACATTCTCTAAATTAACCTCCATCTTACCCGATTCTATTTTTGATAAGTCAAGTATGTCGTTAATCATTGTGAGTAAGTCATTTCCGCTCTTGTATATTATCTCTGCCGACTCAACTTGCTCATCTGTAAGATTTTTAGTTTTGTTTTCCGACAAGCTACCTGATAATATTAATAAGCTGTTTAGCGGAGTGCGAAGCTCATGCGACATGTTTGCTAAAAACTCCGACTTATATTTGCTGGCAATTTCCAGTTCTTTTGCTTTGCGCTCTAAATTTTTACCTGCACGCTCCAACTCATCATTTTTATTCTCAATGTCTGATTTCTGCTGCTCCAAAAACTTTGTTTTCTCCTCCAGCTCTTCGTTGGTAACCCTCAATTCTTCCTGTTGCTGCTGCAACTCTTCTTCTGACACTTTAAGGGCATTCGACTGTTCCTCCAACTCCTTATTAGACTTCATAAGCTCATCTTGCTGCACCCTCAATTCTTCGCTCTGCGATTGAGTTTTTGTCAATAAAGCCTTCATCTCAACTCGCGTTTTAATAGAGTTAAAGCCCAAAGCTATATTCTCCGATATCTGTGATAAGAAATTGAGCTTTATTTGTGTTATTTCTTTTGTACTCCCCAGCTCTATAACAGCTATAACCTTTTTTTGATAAATAAGCGGAATTACCACTATCACTTTAGGTGTTACCTCACCCAACCCCGATTTTATACTTATATAATCATCGGGGACATCGGTATAAATTAAAGTTTTTTGCTCCAGAGCAGACTGTCCTACAAGCCCTTCTCCAAACTTGAATTTGTTTAAATTAGATTTTCTGAAATTATAAGAGTATGAACTTACCAATTCAAGTAGCTCATTATTATTAATAAAAATCGATGCTATCTGAATATCAAGTATTTGCGCTAATGCTGACAGTATCTGATTTCCAAGTTCGTTAATGGTTTTTTCGCCCTGAAGTAATTCACTAATCTCCATAATTGATACCTGCAACCATTGGTTGTTCTCGTTAGTTGAACGCAATTCCAATAAGTTCCTACGCATATGCAACAGTGCATTTCCTAACACATCATCATTACTTAACAAATTATAATCCTCACTTAAATTACCTTCCCCTATGTTTATTGCAAATTCTGCATTTGTTTTTAGCGAGTTGGAAAGTGTTCGAAGCGCAACAGACATCTCCGCTAATTCATCTTTACCTTTTGTTGTAAACTCGTCCAGATTGTTAATATCTCCCGTTGACAATTGATTTAGGATTTTTGTTGTTTTTATCAATGGTACTGATATAGAATTAGAAATAAACCATATTAAAAGTGCTATAATTAATATCCCCAAAATACCTACAATTATTGATACAATAAGAGTTTTGTTAGCTTCCTTTAATATAACATTTGTCGGGACAACTATAACGATATACCAGGTATCAGTTGAAAAACCGGGATTAAACGGAGCAAACGAAATAAAAATATCATTGCCATGAGCCATCTTATCTGTAAATGAAAATGCCTTTCCCATACTAAGATAGCTCACCAAGTCTATTTTCGAGAGTTTACTTATTTTAGAATCTAATATCGACGTGTTAATCAAGCTTCTGTCTTTGTTGGCAACTATTTGTCCACTACTCGAAATCATTATGGCATAACTACCATTAAATGGTTTTATGTTATCAATTATAGAATAAAACCTTTCTAACTCAATGTCAGCTCCGGTAAGTCCAATAAACTTTCCGTTGTCAATCAATGGGACGGCGATACTGGCTTCAAGTACCTCATTTTTTTTATCATTGGTGTAGGAGTAATAATATGCATCAGTCAATACCTCTCTCGGATTATTCTTTAGATCGTAATAAACACCACCAATATTTTTCTTGCCAACATCTAAGGTCTCATGCTGATAAATCAATTTATTTCCCTGTCTGTAATATGTAAACCTCTCTCTACCATTCTCTTCCTTAAAATTAGGATCTATGGCACTCATCTCCCAACTCGTCCATATCGATAAAAAATGAGGGTTGTTGATCAGTATATTTCTCTGCATTTCGTTATAAATCTTATCGCGCTCTTTCTTTGCAATGTTTTTATAGCCGGCAAATACACTTGCCAGCGACCTGCACGTCGCCATATCATTATCTAATTCCGCCTTAACCGAACTCGCATATTGTAACGAAGTTGCAACCACAAACTTTTGCGCATCGTCAACGGCTAACCTGTTTGTTCGCGTAATTATGTAAATTAATGAAGATGCAAATACTATTAATGTTGTTAGTAATATATATGTTAACAATTTTGTACGTATCGATCTCCGCCGGGGTTGCTTTAATTTTATACTCATTTCTAAAATTTGTATTTAATTTTTTTCAAATCTATTCAATATTGGCTTAAAAAACAATTGTTAGCTCATTTTACTTATAACTTCTTTAACAATATCGCTATTTTGGACTCTAATGTTAAAAATACTCGCACTTGTCAAGTTATACTTTTTCATAACATCGCTTACTAAGCTTTCACGCACCGCTATCAGTAATATATTATTAGTACTGTTAAGTTGAAACTTAAGCGAACTATGCCACACTCTATCCTCCATCTCAAACGGACCAACCTCATCAATAACAACAACCCTTTGCTTAGTAACATGCTCCAATAGTATTTTTTCGCCAAATTTTATCGCCTGCGGGTTAAAGTAAAACCTACCAAACTTGCTATAGCCTTCTTTCTGCACAACACTACACACAACAATCGATTTCTCGGTAGCTGCATCAACCAAAGTATATTTGTTTCTCTTACCATTCAGCCATTCGCCAACAGCAATAAATCCGATAATACCTATCCCTTTATCCTTAAGTAACCTAATAATATTCAGTAACTTAGTAGTCTTTCCGCTGCCCTTAACACCGGTAATTATTATTGCTCTGTCGCTATGCATGCCAACAAACTAAGTATTTTTTGTAATACACAATCTCAATTTTTATATTTTATAAATCGCTTTGTCAATATTGTTTTTGGCGGCTACCCTGCCTCCATTTCCAATTCGGCAGGCAACCGGGCTTTACGTTTATAGTTGTTTCATGCCGGCTGTATTTTTGTAAGTATTACGCGGGCTTCCTCCGTCAGCCTGCATATACTAACAAAAAAAATCAGCAGCCACTTCAACAAGCTACCACTTCAATCCCTGCCGCAAACAACACCAATAATGTAACCTGTAAGTAGTAATACCTTAAAACTCCAAACACCTTTTACTGTAAACATGCTTACGGATTTAAGGTAATATATTAATGTTAGTGATTATAATTTTTTTACCGGATACATTTTTTAACTCACAAACTTAAAAAAAAATCTGTACTTTGCCACCATGAATATACGAAATAACCTGTTAGCAACTGTAAAAAAGAAATATCTGCAAGAACTGCTTTCGTATTATAACAAAAAGGAAGCCGAGCAACTTATAACAATATTAATTGAATATTTGTTTGGAATTACCCGAAATAATTTAATTCTACAACCTGATTATCGCATCTCCGAATCAGAGTTGATAGAAATTAACTCATGTGTTAAGAAACTAAAAAAATATATGCCGGTACAATATATTACAGGTGCTGTCGAATTTCATGATTTAATACTTAAGATAGATGCTAATGTGTTAATTCCACGCCCCGAAACCGAGGAACTGGTTCAGATTATCACTAAATACGAGAAAAACGAGGGATTACTTGTCTTGGACGTTGGAACCGGCAGCGGCTGTATTTCTATAAGCCTTTCTAAATTATTGACAGATGCAATAGTCCATGCAACCGATATCTCGCCGGCAGCCATCTCCATAGCTCAAAAAAATGCAATTTCAAATAACCAAAATATTATTTTTCACACCCATAACATACTTCAACAACAGCCAATTTGTGATGCTAACGGCAATAAATTATTGTTTGATATTATTGTGAGCAACCCACCTTATGTAACACAAAACGATAAAAGTAAAATGAATGCTAATGTTATTGATTACGAACCACATAATGCGCTATTTGTACCGGAAGGCAATCCACTAATATATTATAAAGCAATAGTTAATCTTGCTAAAAACCAATTAGTACACGGTGGCAGAATTTACCTTGAGATAAATGAAAACATGGGAAAACAGATGCTTGCTTTGCTTAATAACAGTTCAACTAACGCTGTGCTAATTAAGGATATGAGCGGAAAAGACAGATTTATTTATGCTGTTAGCAAGTAACAATAGCAGACTTGGTTGCAAATACTCACAACCAAGCCTGCAATTATTGTTATTATTTTACTCGCCATTTTTGTAATCAACAAAATCGCGCTGCGATTTATATAAATTTACAGCTTGTAAGGCTAAATTCTTACTCTCATTAACGATATTCATAAACAGGATGCTGTTTTTTGTTCCTACCAGGGCATTCTTAATACGCTTAATCTGCCTTTTATTACTTAACTCTATTAACTCAAGCAATTTCCCCTGTACTGTAAGTATATCATCCTGAGAACTGTAATCCCCAGATTCAATGCTTTTAATAATTTCAGATATAAGTTTGGCAAATAAGTCATCCAACTGCTGAAGCTCTTCAATTTGTTCCTTAGTTAGTGGTTTATGATTGTTGCTTACATGTTCGTGTATCGGTCCCGTAATAAATGAAATTGAATGAAGCATTTCGCGCATAAAATCAAGTACTTGTACAAAATAGTAAGCTGTGTCTTCCGATCCCTCTCGCAGCTTGTCAACAATAACATTTATATGATCTTTCAGATACTTGGTTTTGGCTGTAACCGTATTTAATTCGCGAACTATCTTTTTCAAACTTTTACTATCTTCTTTTTCTAAACCCATTATTGTTTTAGCATATATTTCAACAATTTTTCTTAAGTTTTTAGTTATTGTTCTGATCGATTTATCAGCAATATTATCATCAGACAGACTGTTAACATCCTGTGTGTCACTATCCTCTTCGATACTTGATTTTTTATGGTATATATGTGATTTAACAATAATGTACACAACAACGGCTATCATTCCAAACATGCTGTATAAACCACCGTAATTAAAAATGTAAACCATAATAAATGCTACTGTAAATGCGCTAATTGCTGTTAAAAACCAACCGCCAATTACTGCAAGTACCCCTGAAATACGGTAAACAGCACTTTCTCTTCCCCAGGCATTATCGGCAAGCGACGATCCCATGGCAACCATAAATGTTACATATGTGGTTGACAGAGGTAGCTTATTAGCAGTACCAAAGGCAATAAGAACACTTGCTACGGTAAGATTTACCGATGCTCGTATCAAATCAAATGCAGGCGGGTCAACTTGCTTTGTTGCTACTTGCGCAGGTGTAAACTGCCTGTCAATCATCTTAACAAAAGAACCCGGTAAAAATCGTTTTACATTATTTGAGACTTTTAATGATGAACGAACCAGCAATTTAGAAAACCATGTTGCCCTAAATCTCTCCTCTCCTTCATCCTGCCTGCTTAAATCAATTGATGTTTTAAGAACCGAGCGTGCTTTCTTTGAGAAATATAGCGTTAGCACCATTATTGCACCTGCTGCCAATAAAAACAGTTGCGGTGTCTGTACCTTGCCACCCAATGCAGTCATTAAAAAATTATCCGGCAAAGCAATGCCATGTGCCCCCGAGAATATCTCCCATGAGTTGAATCCTGCAATGGGAACACCAATAAAGTTAACCAAGTCGTTTCCGGCAAAAGCCATGGCAAGCGAAAAAGTACCTACAAGTACAATTATCTTTAATATGTTAATTTTAAACAACCAGTAAAGTACCTGAAGTACTATTGTCCAGCCAATTAAACTGTAAATAATAATCATTGTACTGTTCTCATGAATCCATTCTTTGGTGCTTGCAGGGATAAATGTTACACCATTAATACCCTTTATCAATATAAAGTAAGTTAATGCGCTAAAGGCAATACCACCCCAAATTGATCCTATATATTTTATACGTTTCCCAAAGTTAAACGAGAAGGCTATCCTCGCAATATACTGAATTATAGCACCTACGGTAAACGCAACACCAACAGAAAGTAATATACCTGAAATAATTGCAAGTGCTTTTGATGAATTTATAAACTGACTTATGCTCATCCCTCCATCACTCATCAATAACTTAATGGATGCCATACCTACAGCGGCACCGAGAAGCTCAAATACAATTGATACAGTAGTCGAAGTTGGCAATCCCCATGTATTATAAGCATCAAGTAACAACACATCTGTAACCATTACAGCCATAAATATTATCATTATCTCACTAAAATAAAACTCACCGGGATTAAAAATGCCCTTTCGAGCAACTTCCATCATGCCACTCGAAAACACAGCACCTATTATTATACCAATCGATGCAACAAGCATAATAACTTTAAATGATGCCACCTTGGAGCCCACAGCGGAATTCAGAAAGTTAACAGCATCATTGCTGACGCCAACAATTAAATCGGATACCGCTAACAAAAATAGTAGCACTACAATAACCAAATATATATTTTCAATCATTATTATTATTATTTTAGTTTAGATTTTGCAAGAGTATAAATTAATATTATTGTTACTAAAGTTTCAATATTAACAAATCGTTAAGTTTTGATATAGTAAACATTACAAAAAAGAATACCTAACCGCTTAATTGATATGCTTCACATTAATATTTCATCCCTAAATTAAACATTATAAAAGCATAGGTATCAACAGCTTCACTTATCTGCTTGGCAATAGGCTTGCCGGCACCATGCCCGGCCTCGGTTTCTATACGCACCAAAACCGGATTCTCACCTCCGTTATCAGCCTGTAGTGTAGCCATAAACTTAAACGTGTGTGCAGGCACAACCCTATCGTCATGATCTGCCGTAGTAGCAAGAGTTGCAGGATAATTAACGCCTGCTTTAATATTATGTAACGGTGAATAGCCAAGTAAGTACTTAAACATTTCTTCGCTGTCATCACTTCTGCCATAGTCGGACGCCCACGCCCAGCCTATTGTAAAATTTTGATACCGCAACATATCCATTACGCCAACACCGGGAATTGCTACCTTAAACAGCTGAGGTTGCTGCGTTATGCAAGCTCCAATAAGTAAGCCCCCATTTGATCTTCCCATTATTGCAAGTTTATCTGATGATGTGTATTTTTCTTTAATAAGATATTTTGCAGCAAAAATAAAATCGTCAAATACATTTTGCTTCTTGAATTTTGTTCCTGCTTCATGCCACTTTTCTCCATATTCACCCCCACCTCTTAGGTTTGCAACAGCGTAAATACCTCCATTTTCTAAAAATGGCACTCTGCTTATACTAAAACCCGGCGTGATGCTAATGTCAAATCCGCCATATCCATACAATATTGTAGGATTATTGCCATCTAATTTAATCCCTTTTTTGTGCACAATAAACATTGGAATCTTTGTGCCGTCTTTGCTACTGTAAAATACTTGATTCGTAACATAATCTCGCTGATTAAAGTCAACATCCGGTTTGTGCAACAACACCGATTTACCGGTAGTAACGTCATATTGATAAACACTTAACGGAATTGTAAACGATGTAAATCCATAGAATGCAATATTCTTGTCTTTTTCACCACTAAAGCCTGATATTGTGCCTATTGCAGGTAACTTAAGCTCTCTTACAAATGAACCGTCAATTGTATATAAATATGCTTTGCTACCGGCATCTTTTAAATATTGAGTATAAATAAGACCGCCTGCTAATGACACATTCTCAAGAGCTTCTTCTTTTTCTGGTAGTATATCTCTCCACTCATTCGGGTCAGTATTATTATATTTTGTAAGTACCAATTTTTTATTGGGCGCATTGTAATTTGTTAGCATAAGCATATTATCGCCAATATTATCTATTACTCTGTAATCGTAATCAAACCCTTCTGCAATCTTTGTAAATTTAATATCTGTCAAGTTTTTAAGTTTTGCAGCGTAAAGCGAGTTTCCGCTGGTACTCTCCGTCTCGGTAATCAACAAGTACTTCTCGTCATCTGTTACAGATGCTTCAAAATTCTTTAAAGGATTATTTCTATCCTCAAATATCAACAAATCCTGCCGTTGGAGAGTTCCAAGTATGTGGTAATAAACTTTATGAAATCTATTTTGCCCCGATAGCTCATCACCTTCTTTGGGCTCATCGTACGACGAGTAAAAAAAGCCATCACCTTTCCAACTAATTCCCGAAAACTTAACCCAATTAATTTTATCCGGCAATATCTTGTGCGTGTCAATATCTAACACGTAAATCTCATTCCAGTCGGAACCACCGCGAGAGATACCATAAGCGAGGTACTTACCATTCATTGAGATTCCCAAAGACGAAAGTGCCACAGTCCCGTCGTCCGACAACTTATTGGGATCCAGTAATACTTGTGGTATGTCAGTTAACCTTTGCTGTACATAAAGTACACTCTGGTTTTGTACTCCGTCATTCTTGAAAAAAAAGTAACGTCCTCCTTTTGAAAACGGCACCCCGAATTTTGGATAATTCCATATCTCTGTCAAACGATCTTTTAACTCATTGATAAACGGTATCTTGTCGAGATAGTTTCTGGTAATCTTATTTTCAGCACTAACCCAATCAGCAGTTTCAACCGAGTTGTCATCTTCCATCCATCTGTACGGATCTTCTACTTTATGCCCAAAATATACATCTGCACTATCCACTTTTTTAGCATGTGGATATACTATCTTACTCTGCTGACTCTGTGCTGTCATAAACATTAAACTAATTACTGTTAAAAATAATATTTTCATTTGTTGACTTTTTATAATTTCAATATAGAAAAATTAATATCAGGTAAAAATAAACAGGTTATCCGGATAATACAAATTGAAGACAGCTTTTTAACCAATATTATTCATGCATTTAGTTTGAT
>CAZGWS010000107.1:0-5733 GCA_964528805.1 uncultured Lentimicrobiaceae bacterium
GCATACAGACAATTGGCTCTTTATCCGCTTTCCTGATAAAGCCGGTATTTTTGTTATAAAAATTATTCACTTCCTCAAATGGTACATACCAAAGATTTTCGCTTAGTATCCAATCCATCTGTTTGATTGCCTGAACTTTTTGAAGATAATCGGGGACAGCAATAATATGTTGATGAAAAATCCTTTTGAAATTTCTGTTAAAATTCTCTTTTGAAATCTTTTTTTCAAGAAGTTTATTGTAAGCCAAACGTGCCTGTTGTGCTTCCGGTGTTAATTCTATAAATACTGAAATAGCCCATGAGGCATCTTCAATAATTTTAAAATTACTTACAGGATACTCATCAGAATTTTCACTATTATAGCGTAAAGTTTTTATTGATTTAAAAAAATTACGTGAAACATGAAAAGAGGCAGGTTTGGAAATACCCGAATAGTACTTATTAATAGTCTCTAAATAATTTTCTTCTTCTATTTCTGATTTTAGCCCTAATGCTTTCAATACCTGTACCCTTGTTAAAGTATCGTAAATAGAAACAGATTCTTTTTTACCATTTTCTTTTTCAAATTCAATAATATAAAGAGGAGAACCCACTTTTGAAATGTTGTTTTCCCTGTTTATTCTTCCGGCTACCTGAACTATTGAATCTAAAGGGGCTAAATCACGAAAGCCCATGTCAAAATCTAAATCAACCCCTGCTTCTACCACCTGTGTAGAAACCAATACAGGGGCTTTTTGACTTAAGAGGTCATTTTTTATTTGTTGAATAACACCTAACCTGTTGGCTGATACTATGTTTGTTGACAAATAATAGAGTGGTGAAATTTGTTTTTCCTGTAACGTGTTAAAAATACCAATGGATCGTTGAACTGTGTTGCAAACAATCAGACAAGAACTGTTTGCTGACCGTTTTTCTTTAAAAAGATTATAAAAGTCATCCCCGGTTATAATAGGTTGAGTAAGAAGGGGAACAAGTTTGGTACGGTTGAATTTTTTAAAAACGCCTTCGTTTTTTTCTAAAAGTTCAAAAGGTTTTGCAACTTCTCCTTCATTTTTAAGAATTTGTTCATTTGCTAATTCAAATATTTTTGGTTTGGTTGCTGTCATTAAAATTACTCTTGCATGAAGTAATTTACTCACATAAAACAAAATAGCACCGAGCAACGGTAACTGTTCTAACCTGATAGTTTGTATTTCATCCAAAATAATTATTGAACCGGCCAAGTGGTTGAATTTTAACAACATTTTATTTTTGTTACTAATTAAAGTTTCAAAAAATTGAACAAACGATGTAATTACAATATCCGATTGCCAGGTTTGCATTGACATCATCCTTTGATTATAATTTCTATTTTCATCATTATTGTTATGTTTTGATTCTTCACCAAAAATATCCGCTAACTGATAATGAGCCAATATATTTATTTCATTGTTTTGTAATTCGCTTTTAAATACCTGCGAATACACATCAAGACCTTGCTCAATAATGTTAATAAATGGCAATCCATAAATTATTTGTGGTTCGTGATTCTCTTTTTCACGAATTAACTTCTTTAATCGGATGGCAAAATCAAGAGAAGTAAGAGTTTTTCCAATACCGGTAGGAGCAGTTAAAGTAAAAAGCATTTTATCAAGTATGTCTTTCCTGTTTAAATTGTCCAAAACAGATGCGCGAACATAGTTTCGTAATGTGTTTTGTTCTTTGCCGGAGATGCTTTCTAATGGTGGCAAATCTGATAATTTAGCTTGACCGATAAAATGTTCAACAACATGTTCGGATATGCTTTTTCTTTGATATTGATAGGTTTCCGATGCATCCAGCTTGTCCGCTTCAACGAGTAGTGAAAACAGGTAGTTAATTGTGAAATAATCATTTATTGACGGGGCTTTTCTTATTCGTTTTTTGATGATTTTTCTGTAGCAAGTGGTTTCAGGAAGATGAAGAAAGGATGCAATTCTTTTTTCACTTAAATCATTGTTAATCTTAGTAATAACATTAATTAGCGATTTAGACTGTTGCTTAAAATTATTTGTTAAATCCACACTAAAACTATTAACCATCAAATCTATGTTTAGAATATCATCAAAACTACTGTGATGATTTAAAACAATGAAATATAAGAAAGTAGCAAACAGTGGATCGTCGGTGTATTTATTTAAAAGGGCGAACGCCCCTATTCGGGAATGATTTTTTAAAGTATTATCTGTTTTATAACCCAATAAGTAATTCTGAAAAAACTCGGTATATTTCCCCAAATCATGGTAATAAGAAATATCTTTGACAGCTTGTTTTAATACATCTGCATCATAGTCAAGTGACACATTGTCATTGAATCCGTCGAGTGCTTTTTTGCAAACTCCTGACAAATGCTCTTTTAGCGTTTTACTTCCCCTTTTTTTTCCGTTAACTTCAATTGCATGAGAGTAGAATTTCGTCATTTTCAAGTTCTTATGTATGTGTTTTATTTAATCCAGAAATTGTATAGTTTGATGTAAGGTGTTACGGGAAATTACATACAAATCACCGGTAAAATACACTTGTAATGGTATGTTTCCGGTTGTAAATAATACGCTGTTCATTTTAACTATTTCTCTGTTACCATTTTCTTTAAAATCAGCAGGCATTAACTCTTCTTCTATCATATTATATCGATATTCATCAGTTTTGTTAAAAGCAATTTTGTTAACATTTTTGGAAAGGCAAGCAGAATTCAGTGACAGCAGTTCATCAATCACTTTTATCTTGGAAATTTCATTTCCGAAGAAAAGTTTAATATTTGTTATTCTTGCAGAAAAATTGGCTGTTCCCATCGTGGGATTGTAAATAAACCTCTCTGATAAAAAAACAGACTTAATCTTTTCAAATATACCTTTTCCTCTTTCTGTTGATGAAACAAAAATCCTGTATTGTACTTCATCTTGTTTAGGTTCAATGCCCGATACTATTTCAAAAGGAGTTTGTACAGGCGTTTTTCTTTTTCCTCTAAAATCAGAATTACTTTTAATCATGAGATAGTTTAACCTGTGAAAGGACTTTTTTATCTTAGATGATACACTTATTCCGATGCGGATGTTTTCAGAATTCATGTCTTCATGGTAGCTTTCTTTTGCTAAACCCATGGCACCGGCTATTATACCAAGAATTGTTGTCCGGGGAGGAAGGCTAAAAGTCATTGCCGTATTGTTAGCGTAGTATTTTCTAAAATGAGCAAACTTTCCTATTATTTCAAAAGATAATATTTCCATTATTCAATTATTTATCAGGTGAATTAATCCAGTCGAAAAGATACCTTGAGTCATATAATATTTCATACTTTTCTAAAAACTCAATGTATTCTTCTTTAAATGTTTTACGTTGATGATGCTTCTGCTGGTTTAAAATGTATTTTACCACACGGTCGAGATGCGAGCGTGAATAAGAAAATCCTCCATAACCTTCCTGCCACGAAAATTTTCCAGGTACCCAGTATTTGGTGTTAATGAATTTTGTAGTAGCTATTTTTATATCGTGTATCAAATCGGCAATTGTTATGGTGGTTCCAAAACCAACAAGAATGTGGATATGGTCGGAAATACTGTTAATGGCAATCAATTTTTGTTTCCTATTTTCTACAATTCCTGTAATATACTTTTGTAATTCTTCACGAAAGTCGTCCTTTAATAAATTTTGTCTATTTTGTACGGCAAAGACGAATTGAAGATAGATTTGTGTGTACGTATTAGCCATGATTTGATTTTTCATTGAATTTCTAATGTTAACAGGTAAGTCCTATGGACTTAATGTATTATCCTTTTATTTTTTACAAACAGTAAATTCCTACGGTATTTGAATTCCTCAAAATATCACATTCTATATAACTGTTCTTCTCACTAATTGTCAGTTATTTTCAAAAATTGCTCGGTAAGCTCAATATCCGTAAATTCTAAAGTGATTTTATTTACTTTGTATATCTTGTTTACTACCATTTTTGTAAAGCTTTTTCATGATGTCGATTTTTTTCAATATAATACATTTCCTGTAAAGAAGGGCAGAGACTGATATTTGATAAAAAACCATATTATTTCTTTCGTTTTTTTATTTGAAGTATTTGAGGTTTACCACTTATTGTAAATATTCAATACCACTCCGTTAGGAGTGAACTGTTTGTAAAAAAACAACATCTAAAAAACTAAACCCCGTAGGGGTTACCTGTTGATAAATCTAAAAGGCATTAGTGAACTCAACATCAGGCGATTTCTTAATAATAACATCTACTATTTCCTTTCCTTTATGTTCTTTAATCAACCGCTGAAGCTTTTCCGTGTTGAATACCAAATCTTTAAAATTTCTTATCTGCTTTTCTTCAATATCTTTTTTTGGGGTTACTTCAACGTAATTCCTTAAATCTCCAAAATACCCGTTGTATATGTTTTCTGCATACACCAGCTCAACATACAGCTTGGGATATTGATTTAATTTTGAACGTGTCGGGAGTGCCGATATACTATTCCATAAATTGTTACGGAACAGCGTACGGTCCTCTTCGCTTAAGAATGTGCTTTTTGCTGCATGCATATTTATAGTTCCGTTAAAAGCCAACAAACTATAATGCAATCGGTAATCTTTCCCAAAAGTACTGTTACCGTCATCCATAATAGTAACGATAGAGCTTGTATCTATCAACTCCACTTTGTTAAGAGAATAGCCCCAGTTGAGTTGAATAGCCCCAGTAAATGATTTAGTAAACCCGCCAATGGCAAAAGCACTGCCAAACATTCTTATGTCAACAAATTTGTCGTGAACCAGTTTGCTCAGAATAAAATGGTTTAGCCGTGTATTCTTCTTCTCACGAAGAGCATCCATTATTGTAACTGAAGCCTTTTTCTCACTCACGATACTATCAAACATTTCCTCCATATCAGGATTTGTATCAAAAAAATTGTTTTTCTCCTCCTCATCTGATAATAATTGGTTAATCACGTTGACAAGCCTTGTGTCAGGTCTAACCTTAGAATCTCCTTCCATATCAACGAAAATATCCATTCCTTTACTTTTCAAATAGTCACGTAAAAAGCGTTTTACACGAACATCTGTCACCAGGTTGGTTTTTGTGTCATAATCCATGCGTGGCTTATTCTCCTGATCAGGGTCTCCATTGGGATTGCAATTAATGGCCTCGTACAAGAATAAAAAATCCGAGTTGTTTTTAATTATTTGTGTCATGATGGTTTAATTATTTATGTAAATATCTAATTGTCTGATTTTTCCGGTTCGTCATTATCGTTCTCCTTTGTTGCAGTATAAAATGAATATCCTGATAAAATATAGAAGACGTTTTCTTCGGGAGATAACCACTTGGCAGGATCGTTCGGGTTAAAATATTGTGTGAATTTGGAAAAGTTGAATTCAACACTTGTCAGATTGATTTTACTAACATATTGTCTTACTTTTTCCTGTAAATCCAGATTTAGCCGTAAAACAGCATCTCTATCCATTCCGTTGTAATTTACTTTGTTTAAGACCGGTTTGGTGGGGTGGTTGCTTTTCTTTTGTGCATAAGCTACCTGATTCAGGACTCTACCCAAATAGAAAAGTGCTTTTTGGGTTTCCGTGTAGCCCATTTTGTCAAAAAAACTTTCGATCTGCTGCCCATAATTTTTGGTGCCGGCTTCTACCGTTTTTGATTTTGCTATGTTTTCATCCATGGTGTTTATATTTATTAAGTTTAATCTTTTAAGTACCTCAATAAATGCCA
>CAZGWS010000107.1:5833-10012 GCA_964528805.1 uncultured Lentimicrobiaceae bacterium
TCCATGGTGTTTATATTTATTAAGTTTAATCTTTTAAGTACCTCAATAAATGCCAGATAAGCATTTACGCTATTTTTAATGGCATAGTCAAATTCTGTTTGTTCTCTAATATTTGAATAAGCTCTGTGAAAACCTTTGTCAAACTGTTTGGATCTTTGACAAATTAGATAACGACTAAAATATTTGAATAACAATGCCTTATCAATAGGACGGTGTTCAAAAACATCTTTAAATAAGCTTAAAGCCTCATTTTTCTTTATGTCTTTTTTAACAGGTAAGTATTGATAAAAAGTATATATGTTTAAGAAATAGTTAAGATTCAATAGTTTATAAAATTCTGTATTTACTTTTTCGAAAGTCTCTATTATCTTTAAAAAATAAGGTTTGCTAACATCTTTTATTAATTCGGTAGCTTTAAAGAATTTCCCATCCGTATCAATAGCCATAAAGTTTAACCAGTATATGTCCTCGTTAGAATAGTCTAATAGACTTGTGTTTAGTTTTTTATTGTCATTAATCTTAAAGAGAAAGTCTGATTTTGTTTTAATTTTATCCAGTGCCATCTCAAAATCAACCTCTTCTTTATGCAAAAACTGTGGGATAATTACATGCCTTATCCCGGCGATGGTTGTGGTATAGTTCTTCAATAAGAAGAACCCTGCACTTTCAATAGCTTTGCTGTTCTCATTGCTAAGCTGATAATTTTTTGTGAAGTTTTTGTAATTAAAATGAGAAGCATAGTTCCAAGTTGTTTTAACAAACATTGCGTTAATTCCCCCTCTCTTTTCATAAGAAGCGACATTTACTCCTTCTTCAATTTCACCACTAGCATAACACAATTTTGGTTCGGTTGCCGGTTTGGCAAACTTCAAATTCAAATAGTCCTCAAAACCATCTATATAAGCGATTTCTGTTGGTGTTTGCATTCCCAATTCAGAATTAACTATACTTGTGTAGCAAAACACAACAGTTTCATTGTTGGGTAGTAAAATCCTTTCGACAATAGATTGTTTTGAGATTTCTTCACATTGGGTTTTGAAGATTTTGAGTGAGCAGAGTGCTTTATAGAAGTCTGTACTTTTTACTGTTGGATATTTATTATCAATATCTTTTATAAAGTCACCGTCATTGATAATAGCAGGATTTTTTTTGTCCTTTTTCCCAATCAATGATATTTTCAAATCGTCAACCTTGTCAAATAGCGTGGCAACATATGTTTTCCCCGCACTTGCTGGAAAAGTCTGAAATAGCCAATGTGTTTTCAAAGATGAATCCGGATCGAATTCCAGCAGATTATCTGGGGATAGTTGTATTTCTTTTTTGTCAATGTCGAAAACAATATTTAAAACATAAAGTTTTTTATTTCCTTTAGGGATTAATTTATTGAGCCTGCTTTCAAATTTGTTATCCCATTTGTCATTGCTTGCCTCTAACTGTTTGCCAAGTTTTAATAAAGTGTCTAACATGTTATATTTTGTTTAATATCGTTCAACCTCTTCAACTCCCTTATTCTTTTCTAATTGCCATTCTCCAATGGCTGCTATCGCTCTATCTTGCATTTTTATTTTATTAGGTGTGGGTTTGCGGCAATTATTTTCGATAAAATTAACAAAAAATAAATTGCAAGTAACAGGTGTTGATAACTTTATTCAGGAATGCAGATTTTGGGACGTTATCAATTTAACATCACCAATTAATTATTCCAATTTTCTTTTGGGGTTTTTGAAAGCATTGCATTATAGTACTTTGTTTCGCCTGTAACTTCTTTTCCCAGCCATGGTGGTTTGCTAAAAGGGTGGTCTTCTGTTGGTAGTTCTATTTCGGCAATTATTAGTCCGGTATTAGCTCCATGAAATATATCAACTTCAAATTTTAATCCCAATTTTTCGGGGACGATGTAGCGTGTTTTATCTATTGTGCCCGGCTCGCAGATGCTTAGAAGCTCTTGTGCCTCCAAAACAGAAATTTCTTTTTCCCACTCGTAGCGACTTACCCCCGATGCATTACTACTGCCTTTTATGGTTATAAATCCCCTGTCGCCATATATGCGTATGCGAACAGTTCTATCCGGGTTTGACGATAAATAACCTTGTACAATATGCATATTGCTGATTGCCATGGACTTAAAATCGCCTACAACTAAAAATTTTCTTTCTATTTCTTGTGCCATCTGTATTATATTTTGAAGCACCGGTACACATTATAAAACTTTTATTACAATAGTAATTCTGTGAAATAATAGGAATTTCTCACCAGTATTTCCTGCCATAGCAACTTATGCTTTCTTGTAAATATCATCAAGAAGCCTTTTGTATTTTTTAATTACTGCCTTACGTTTTAGCTTTTGCGTTGGCGACAGCATCCCGTTTTCCGGAGTCCACTGCTCGGCAACAAGCCTAAACACTTTAACTTTTGCTACGTGGTCGAGGTCATTGTTGTGTTTGTCAACTTCCTTCTGAAGCCTGTTTACAACCTTTTGTTTTGCAACTAAGTCAGTATTATCATGATAAGTTACATTGTGTAATGTACACCAGCTGTGTAAAAACTCAAAATCGGGGACGATAATGGCTGCCGTAAATTTCTCATTTTCGCCAACAACCATAAGTTGCTCAATAAATTCCGATTCTTTAAACTTATTTTCAATAAGTTGTGGGGCAACGTATTTACCGCCTGAAAGTTTAAATATTTCTTTTTTACGATCAGTAATTGTCAGCATCCTGTTTTCGTCTAATGTGCCAATGTCGCCGGTATGAAACCAGCCATCTTTGTCTATTGCTATTTTTGTCTTTTCCGGATCTTTGTAATAGCCCATCATCAGGTTTGGTCCTTTCTCAAGTATTTCGCCATCGTTAGCAATCATAACATCAATTTCGTTGGGGACAACACCTACGCTGCCAAATTTTACTCCCGGATACGATGGCATGGTTGCTGCAATTATTGGTGATGTTTCCGTTAATCCATAGCCCTCTTGAACAATAATGTTGGCAGCCCAAAATATACGAGCAAGTCTGGGTTGCAGAGCAGCACCACCCGAAATAACACCTTTCAGTTCACCCCCCAGAGCCTCACGCCATTTGCTGAATACCAGCTTGTTTGCCAACGCCAGTTTTGCATTATAAAAAGCACTCCGGTTAGCCGGATTTGGGTCATACTTATCGCCCACCTTTACAGCCCAAAAAAATATTGCTTTTTTAAGTCCCGTTAGCTCTCTGCCCTTATTTATTATTTTATCATATACCTTTTCAAAAACGCGAGGCACGGTAATAAAAACGTTTACTTTTATTTCGCGCATGTTATCACCAATAGTTTCAATATTTTCGGCGTAGTAAATTGGTATTCCAAGCGACTGCCATAAATAATTACCAACACGTTCAAGTACGTGAGATAATGGTAAAAAGCTAAGTGCCCTGTCATTACTATTAAGATATTTTACAATTCTATGTGCCATTAAAAAGTTACTTACAACGTTATTATGCGAAAGCATCACGCCTTTCGACAAGCCTGTTGTCCCCGAAGTGTAAAGTAATGTCAGCAAGTCATCAGGTTTAACAGCATTGCGTCGGGCAACAAGAGTGTCAATAAAATCATCATGTTTCAATATTCCCAAGTCAACAATTTCGTGCCAGCTTTTTGCACCATTCACATCATCAATAGTATAAATATCTTTAATTGTGGGTGTAAGTTTTGTTAACGGTAATAACTTGTCGTACAGCTCTTTGCTCGAAACGATAAGTATCCTTGAGTCGGAGTGCGACAGAATATGCAGGTATTCCTTATCGCTAATAGTAGGGTAAATGCCAACATGTACACAGCCAATTTGCGACATGCCGAAATCAATAAAGTTCCACTCAGGACGATTATTTGTAACCGTAGCAATTTTATCACCTTTCTTAAAACCCATCGCAAGCAGTCCAATGCTCACATTATCAACATATTTCCTGTATTCAACAGTGCTAAAATTCTCCCATTTCCCATTACGTTTAACCGACAGGGCAATATCTTTGCTAAAATTCTCCTCCGCATTAGTAAGCACATCAAAGGTTCTTGTAATTTTTGCCATAATTCACGTTTTTTAGTAACGTCAAAAATATAACTATTTTTCGAGAATTGTAACTACCAGAATAGCAGTCATATATGTAATTTTTATATTTTTAATGGCGTTCGGGCAGGCTTTCCGTT
>CAZGWS010000108.1:0-9957 GCA_964528805.1 uncultured Lentimicrobiaceae bacterium
AATTGAAAAATTTATGCTCCGCAATCGGCTACTATTCTTATACTTACCGTTAGCAACAAGGCGAAGACCCACCGCACATTTAAGCACTTTTGGTTTTTATCTGACACACATATCTGACACAAAAAACCAAAAAAGCTTAAATTTTTGCCAACGCTCAGAAAACACAATGACAATAAACAATCTGAATAATAATTAATCAAAAAAACTACTATGACCAAGACTTTTAGACTCTACCTTCCAACAATAATGCTTCTTATAATTTTATCACAGAATTTATTTGCCAGTAAAATAGACAACCTTGACAGTTTAAAAAGCATATTATCAGAAATGCAAAACGACTCAATAAAGTTAAATATACTAAATCAGATTAGCTGGCAATATTTACAGCGCAATTTAGACAGTGCTGAAAAATACAATGCAATCTTTAACGAGCACGCAATAAAAATTAAAGATTTGAGAAATCAGGCAATTGGATTAAACACCTCATGTGTAGTACAATGGTACAAAGGAGATATGGATGCAGCATTAAAGTATATTAAAAAAGCACTAATTATCAACCTACAAAGACAAGACACGTCTTTCCTTTCGGGTAACTATGGAAACATTGGAATGCTGTATGATAATTTAGGTCAAACTGATTCGGCAATTTATTATTATAAAAAAGCACTAACACTTGCAATAGTAAGCAATAATTTAATTGGGCAAGCAAAATCACATGCAAATATCGCAATTTTGTTTACTGATGTGAAAGACTTTCAATTGGCACTAAAACATAATTTCGAGGCTGAAAAAATATATTTAAAAATAGGAAATATTAGTGATTTACCAATTCTTTACAACAATATTGGAATAATTTACAAAATTCAAATGGTATCAGATTCAGCACGTTTTTACTACTCCAAAGGTTTGTTGATTGCAGATAGTTTAGGATTAGTGTTTTCTCAGGCAAAGCTAATGCAAGATTTGGGTAATTTATTTGTTCAAGATTCGCAATATATATCAGCAATGAAATACTTTAAAAGTTCATTGAAAAAAAGCAATACATTGGGTAACATCTATTTAATCACTGATAATTACTTATCGATTGGAGAACTTCATCACAAGCAGAATGAACCTGCGAAAGCCATACCATATTTTGAAAAGTCGTTGGAGAATGCAATGATATTGGAAAATTTACATATAATGCAAGCTTCTTTTCAAATGCTATTTGAAAATTACAAGAAAACAGGAGATTATAAAAATGCTATGATCTATTTAGAACAATATACTCAAATACGGGATAGTCTGACTAAAGAGAAATTCCGTAATGAACTTGCTGAATTTGATGTTGCATATGAGACCGAAAAGAAAGAACACGAACTTATTGAACAAAAAGCCATTATACAACTTAGGGGAAGAACCATATTAACTACAAAAATCATAATCGTATTCACTTTTATTGGTATCATAATTATACTTTGGTTATATTTATTAAAACGTAAGGCTTTAAAAAAATTAGTGGAGAAGAATATTGAACTATCTTCATGCAGAAGAAAAACGAAGCAAGAATCCACAGAGAAAGATATATTATTATTCAACCAACTTGTAGATTCATTAAACAATGAAAAGCATTATTTAAAACCTAATCTCAAAATAGACGGATTAGCAAAAACGTTAAATACCAACAGAACCGAATTATCCAATGCAATAAACAGCATTGCAAAAAAGCAATTCAATAATTTCATTAATGGATACAGGATTGATGAAGCCATAAAACACATTGATGACAACAACGGTGAAAGACACCTGATTAAAGTTTTAGCACCTAAGGTTGGTTTTAAATCCCATTCAGTTTTTTATAGGTGCTTTAAGGAGAATACCGGAGTTACACCAGCTCATTTTATCAAATACAATAGGCATAAATGATGTTGATCCATTTTTTTTCTTCAGATTGGTAAATCAGGAGAAATGATATTGTTGATTTTTTCACTACTGTATATTTTTTCTTTTTCTTTGAGTTTTACTTTTTTCCATCATGGGAATTACATTAATAATTATACGATAAAATTATTAAAAACTCAAATAAATGAAAACTCTAACTAAGATCACATTATCAATTATTCTTATTGTTTTAGGTTTTAGTGCAGTCAATGCGCAAGTAGCAATTAATATCAATGGTGCTAACCCTGATGAATCAGCAATGCTTGATGTTGGATCAACAACCAAAGGCATACTTGTACCACGCTTGACCCAAAGCCAACGTAATGCCATTGATACTCCAGCATCTGGATTGCTTATTTACCAAAATGATAATACATCTGGCTTTTATTATTACGATGGAAGCGTCTGGCAGCTTCTTGCTAAAAATGGTGATGCTTGGTCACTGACAGGAAATACAGGAACTATACCAATCACCAACTATATAGGGACAACCGATAATCAAGATTTTGTTATCAAAGTTAACAATGTTGAAAAGATACGAGTAAATAAGACCAATGGAGCAATTGAAACCAAAAATACTGGCGAATCAGTCTTTGTTGGCGAATCTGCGGGTATTAATGATGATTTATCCAACAATAAGAATGTTTTTATAGGATATCAATCTGGAACATCAAATTCTACCGGAAGTTCTAATGTTTTTGTAGGTTATCAATCAGGTTTAAATACTACAACAGGTGATTTCAACACAGCAGACGGTTACAAATCAATATATTCAAATACTACAGGTCATCGTAACACAGCAATTGGAGGCTATGCACTTTATTCCAATAGCAATGGAACATACAATACTGCTAGCGGTTTCTTTTCCCTATATTCCAATAATAGTGGAACATATAACACAGCAAATGGTTATATGGCTCTGTATTCTAATACGTCAGCAAGTTATAATACAGCAAACGGTTGCGAAGCCTTATATTCAAATACGACAGGGGCTTACAATACTGCTCATGGCTTCAAGTCTCTCTATTCCAATACTTCGGGAACTTCTAATACATCAAATGGTTACGAAGCTCTATATTCTAATACTACAGGTATCAATAACTCAGCCAATGGATATCAAGCACTCTATTATAATTCAAATAATAAAAACACTGCCAACGGATATCAGGCACTGTACAACAATATTTCAGGCTATAATAACAGTGCAAACGGATATAGGGCACTTTTTAGCAATAACACAGGTTCTCAAAATACTGCAAATGGTAGTCAGGCATTAAATTCTAATACAACAGGTGATCATAATAATGCGAATGGTACCAGAGCATTATATTATAATACAACTGGTAATGATAATACAGCCAATGGTTACAAAGCCCTTTTTTATAATATTTCAGGATATTATAACACTGCCATTGGATATAATGCAGGACCTACAAGCGGAAGCACAGATTTAATTAATACCGGAGCATTTGGTTACAATGCAGCACCTACTACTTCAAATGATATTATGATTGGTGACAGCTATGTGGACTGGATAGGAGGAAAAGTAACATGGAGCACTACTTCAGATGGCCGTTTCAAAAGAAATATAAATGACAACGTACCTGGTCTCAATTTTATTAATTCATTACGTCCGGTAACTTATCAATGGGATTTGCAGAAATTAGACAGGCATATTGGTATTCCCGATTCAATAATCAATGAACCGATCATGAAGCAAGGAAGAAGCGATAAAGAGCAGATAGTTTATACAGGCTTCATTGCCCAGGAAGTTGAAAAATCTGCTCATAAATTTGGCTATAATTTTAGTGGATTACATATTCCTGAGAATGAACATGATACATACAGTATTGCCTATGCAGAATTTGTTGTGCCTTTAGTAAAGGCAGTTCAGGAACTAAGTGAAAAAAATTCTAAACTGGAAACAGAAAATCACTTGCTCAAAAGTAAACTCATTGAAATTATAAGAAGGTTGGAATATCTTGAGAAATAGTTCTCAATCATAAAAATAATAAATCAAAGGTAGGAATTTGGTTTTAGCCGCCGAAACCCCAGAACAAGGTAAACAAAGTCAGGGGTGTAGGCGGATTAATTAAGATTATTAAAAAATGTTAACCATGAAAAAAACATTTACTATCATTTGGTTTACTTTGCTGTTAATGATATTAACAATAAATGTAAGCCAGGCACAGCATTTTCAGGTGATTATTACTGGTAATCCATACAACCCCATGAGTATTATTATGAACTCAGCATTATTAGATGGTGCTTTGTTACAAGTTGGTGATGAAATAGCCGTTTTTGATGTCAATGGATCAGGGCAAGAGATTTGTGTAGGACAGGTTACCATTATCAGTGAATTTACTTCCGATACAAATTACATTGTTACTGCCACAGCAGATGATCCATCTACAACGAATGTTCAGGATGGTTTTATTACGGGGAACGAAATAATTTTCCGCTTTTGGGATTCGGATGAGAACACAGAAATCATACTTATTTCAAGTACGTTTGACCCAACACTTGATGATGATTATCAATCTTTTGGAACTGCTTTAGCAGAACTGGATGGCTATAGTTATGAAACATGGACAGGAGCAGTTGATACGGCTTGGAACAATGTATCAAACTGGAATTTTGAACGTATTCCAAATCGTTTGTTCGATATATTGATTCCTTCTTCTCCCACCGGTAGTTATTTCCCTTCCATATCTGTTTTAGATGCAAAATGCAAGAACATTACAGTAGAAAATAATGCAGCTTTAAAAATACACGGCAAATTAACATTGGGATACACAGGTCCTCCAACTAATTAACTATAAACAAAATATTGCTTTATTAAAACCAAACGAATAATATTCTTAAACTTATAAAAAAACATCATGAAAACACTAAAAAAATTATTTCTTAGCGTTGTTGTACTCTGCACATCTATCTTATTGTTATCACAAAACTACATTACCGTTGACCACAACGGAACACCCAGCTTATACGATGACCTGCAAACAGCAGTGGACAGTGCACAAAGTGGGGATCATATTTATATACCGGGAGGAAGTTTCAATGTTTCAACTCTATATATTGACAAAAAACTTAGCATCATAGGAGCAGGACATTACCCTGACTCGACTTTAGCTACTAACTATACAAATATTCAAGGGAACATCAAATTTAAAACTGGTTCAGACTCAATTATTATTGAAGGACTGTACATTACTGGTTCTATTTATTTTGGAAGTACCGATACCGATTCAATGTATAATATCTCAATTATCAGGTGTAATTTTGAAAATTTGGGGTTGAATTATAGTTTAAACGAAACAACTATTGGTAAAACAAGTGATAATTTCATTAGTGAAAATATTATACGTAATAAAATTTATGGAGGAGAGACAGAAAGCAATTACTTTGAAAAGAATATCGTAAAATCTTCAATCTATGATCTCGAAAGCAATAACTGCTTTACCAATAATATATTCTTAAACTTAAAAAGTACTTATACAGACTACCTTTTTAATGATATTGATAATACACTTTTTACGAATAATATTATTTTGGATAATAATGGGGGTACTGCTGGTGTCTATAATACTCAAAATTGTACTTTTAATAATAATTTATTAGTTGATGCTTTTAACTCTTCTTTTAGTTCAAGTTCAAACAATGTAGGAACAAGTAATATTGAGAATATACTTCAGGACAGTATTTTTATAAATCAATCAGGTATTACCTTCAGTTACGATCATAATTACCACCTAAAACCAACATGTCCGGGAGTTGGAGCTGGAGATGATGGAACAGATATAGGTATTTATGGAACAGGGGAACCTTACAAAGAAGGTGCAGTACCTTCCAATCCCCATATTCGATCATTTGCTATTACGGTACAAGACAACAACCTCGATGTACAGATGGAAGTAGCAGCCCAGAACAGGTAATAAAGGACAATCATGAAAAAGCTATTAATATTTCTATTCATTCTAGCAATGGGTTTCAGGGTTACAGTTAACGGTCAAACCAACAAGGCTGCCCTCCAACAATTTGCTGCCGAAAAATCAGCAGAGTTTGAAAAAAAGAAAGCCGAGGCACTTGAATATGCCAAAGCAAATAACATTCCTATTTTTATTAAAACCGGAGATGTGTTCATGGAACTGATGTTCATTGATAAGGATGGGCAACCTCAGTACTACATAACAGAAAACGCCAACTCTTCAGCCACTATCTCAACTAACAGGGTGAATCCCGGTGGTGGCGCGGGCTTAAACCTTGATGGAAGTGGCATGAACGTTCACGAGTGGGATGGTGGTGCTGTTAGGGCTACCCATCAGGAATTTGGAAACCGTGTTACTCAAGTTGATGGTGCCACAACTACTAATTTTCATGCCACACATGTTTGTGGTACTATTATAGCATCAGGCGTTCAAGATACAGCAAAAGGAATGGCATCTGCTGCTATCCTAAATGCGTACGATTGGAATAACGATGAAAGTGAGATGGCAACTGCCGGGGCAAATGGAGCTCTTGTTTCCAATCATTCTTACGGTTACGGTAATGGCTGGGTACCGGTCAATGGCAGTTGGGTTTGGTATGGTGACCCTGCAATAAGTACTCAAGAAGACTATTCGTTTGGCTTTTATGATTCCCAGGCAAAAGACTGGGACATTATAGCAAAAAATGCACCTGAATACTTGATAGTTAAATCGGCAGGAAACGACCGTGGCAATGGGCCAACCAATGGCACCTACCCACAGGATGGTCCTTATGATTGTATTGGTAATGCAGGAAATGCAAAAAACGTTTTGACAGTGGGTGCTGTAAATGATATACCCAATGGTTATTCTCAATCTTCTGATGTAACTATGAGTATATTTAGTTCATGGGGACCTTCAGATGATGGTAGAATTAAACCCGATATTTGTGCAAATGGTGTTTCTTTATATTCAACAGTTGATGATAATGATACCGCTTATGCTACTTTTAGTGGCACATCGATGGCCGCACCTTCAGTTACGGGATCTTTAATACTTCTTCAGGAACATTACCAAAACCTGAATGGTACCGGCAATTTTATGCATGCTGCAACATTAAAAGCATTGGTCATTCATACTGCCGATGAAGCAGGTCCCAATCCCGGTCCGGATTATATGTTTGGATGGGGATTGATGAACACAGAAAGTGCAGCAGCAAAAATTACTGAAGACCAGTCAATTAATGTTATCGATGAGTTAACGCTCAATGATGGTGGTTCCTATATGAGGACGGTAAGTGCTTTGGGTGGGCAGCCGTTGGTAGTTACCATAGTTTGGACTGATATTGAGGGCACACCTGTTGCTGCTTCGCTTGACCCTCCTGACCCAATGATAGTAAACGAACTCGACTTAAGGATTACACAAGCATCAAACACCTATTATCCATGGAGTTGCGACAGATTGAACAACACTTATCCAGCAACAAATAACACAGAAAATAATGTGGACAATGTTGAAATGGTACATATTGACAATCCTGTTACAAATACTAATTACACCATTATGGTTGACCATGACGGCAGTTTATCAGGAGGTTCTCAAGCGTTTTCAATTATCTTTAGTGGTGCTGGAACACCATTGCCACCGGCAACTGATGGTGATTTAACCCATTACGAATATTGGTTTGACAACAACACTTTACAAAAAACTATAATTGGAATTAATCCCGAACAAACTCTAAATTTAAATACTGTTATTTCAGCGCAATCTTTACCCCATGGTTTACATATATTCCATATTCGGTTTAAAGATTTCGATCAACAGTATTCCGAAACTTTGAGTCATTATTTTTATCATGATGCGAATGTAAGTGATACAAATAATAAAATCACTGACTATGAATATTGGTTTGATAATCTATTAAATTCAAGAGTTCTGAATAGTGTTACCCCTTCAGAAACAGTCATTCTTAATGAAACAATAAATTTTGATTCCATAAGCAGGGGGCTGCATACTTTTCATATAAGATTTAAAGATTATAATGAGAATTGGAGCGCAACCCTAAGTAAACTTATTTACAAGATACCCAATACATTGGATTCTAACAATAAAATCACTGAATACGAATATTGGTTTGATGAACAATATAGTTCAAAAACCCTTAGTAATATTACTCCCACTACAACCCTCATTCTTGATGAAACAATAAATTTTGATTCCATAAGCAGGGGGCTGCATACTTTTCATATAAGGTTTAAGGACATCAACGAAAGTTGGAGCGCAATATTAAATAAGGTTTTTTATAAAAACACAAATGTTTCTTCTGGTACAAATCAAATTGTTTCTTACAGATATTGGTTCAATAACAATGAATCCTCGTTACAGTTTGTAAATTTGGGAAATCCTGTAAATACATTAGATCAAATACTTAATATTGAGATTCCCGACAGTCTTGATTTTGGAACGCATCAAATCACCATGCAGTTTAAAGACACTTCTGGTTTTTGGAGTATCCCCATTACGGACGACTTCATTTACAGCCCAACAATTCAGGAAATTGCCCTCATGGGCGGATGGAATATTATGTCCTTTTATGTAACACCCGACAGTATCAATATGATGAACATTGTGCAGCCATTGATTGATTCTTCAAACTTTGTAAAAGTCATCAACGAAACTGGCGGTTTTATACAAGAAATTCCTAGCATTGGTTGGATGAATACCATAGGAAATATGGTCAATACCGAAGGCTATTACATTAAACTATTTGCTAATGATACACTATCACTTACCGGAACAATAGTTTCACTGCCTTGTGAAATACCTCTCCAAGCCGGATGGAACATAATGGGCTATCCATTACAAACTAGTCAGGATGCAATGACCGCCATACAATCATTGATTGATTCTTCACATCTGGTAAAAGTAATTGACGGAGCAGGTGGATTTATTCAAAACATCCCCGGTATTGGCTGGATGAATACCATAGGCAACTTTGATGCTGGTGAAGGATATTATCTAAAAGTAAATGCCAATGATACTCTTGTGCTGAATGAAACCTTTCTCAAAGCACCTCATGAGTATAGTTTTATTTATGAAGGCGAAAACTATAATAGAATCAGTAATGGAAACCCTTTCCTTCCTATGCATATAATTGCCAATTTTGAAGATTATGTTGTTTTAGCTGAAGGGGATGAACTAGGTGTGTTTATCAACGAAATTTGTATTGGATCGGCTTACGTAAATGACCCATTATCCCCAGTAGTGGTTTTCCTTACAACCGATGACCCAACAACAGAAACTATTGATGGCGGGAAAGAAGGTGATATAATGACTTTCAAATTGACACATCTTGGTAAAGAATATGAACTCCAATGTCAAAATCAGAATAAAGGAGACTTGCTTTATTCACCACTTGGAACAATGGTTCTTACGTTCACCATTAATAGTTTAAACACAAGTGAAAATATTGAAAATAATTTCTATGTAAGCGAAATTATTCCAAACCCAATGGCACATAAAGCAAAAATATATGTGAACATCCCTGAATACGGCAACTTGAAAGTTGACTTGCTTGACATAAGGGGTATTGTTGTAAAGCAATTGTATGAGAGCGAAGTATATGCGCAAAAACTGGAGATTCAAATTGAAAGAAACGATCTGGAACAAGCTATGTACTTTGTTCTTGTTCATTTTAACAACCATAGAAGACTAGAGAAAGCGATACGGAAAGTTATAGTAAATGGGAGGTAAAATGAATTATTCATAATAAAACTAGAACTTGTTTAAATATTATCTTAAAATTAATATTTGGGGATGTTTTTAGCCCTTAGCAACCTGACAGAATAATGGTTAGAGTAAATTGTTGTTCCAAAACCACACAACAATGATAATTAACAGCTGTAAGACAAATTTCTAACCTCACATTTGTTGATGTAGTTGATATGGGGTGAATAACTACAAACAAATTTATTGTACACCTCTATAAATAAAAACACTGACAGGACGAGACACAATGTCTTGTCCTGAAATAGGTTTACAATAAAATTGTAAATTTATTCGCACATTA
>CAZGWS010000109.1:0-2393 GCA_964528805.1 uncultured Lentimicrobiaceae bacterium
TACTAGTATTAAACACAACTTGCCCCTTGGTATTTAGTACCTTTATTGAATATACTAACTCAAAGTTTTTTAATCTTATATTAAACACGCCCACTGTTGGATTTGGATAAATACTGCAACTATATGAATTATAGATATTTAATGTATTATCTAAACTATTTCTATCATTATATCTGTTATTAGTAACCCAACCCTCAACACGTTTTTGGCTACCCTTGCCACTGTAAAAATTAGCAACAGCATAGTATTTTTTAAGTGGTAATATTGTATCAATAATAGTTTTTGCAATTGAAGAACGTGGATTTACATAAAATTGTTTGCCATAAACTACACTATCCAAAGTTGGGTCAATATACAAACTCAACTCTACAGATTTAACATTTTCAACGCTATAACTAATTTGTTCGTCAAATTGTTGTGGTATCTGGTTTATGTTTATCATAGCAGGTGGTTCAATTACAGCTTTGAAATAAGAGCCGGGTTTTGCATGAAAGCCGTGGTATAAATGTACCTTTTTACCAGCGGTAAAACTTATTTCAGCTCCATCGTGTATAATACACTTTTGATACTCTTTATTGGGGTGATTAGAACGATAATTTACTACAATATATTTATCAGAACTCCTAATTGACCCATTTATCTCAGTACTTGCAACATATTCAAAATTATCATCATCAT
The DNA here is from genome assembly GCA_964528805.1 of uncultured Lentimicrobiaceae bacterium. Lineage (GTDB taxonomy): Bacteria > Bacteroidota > Bacteroidia > Bacteroidales > F082. The sequence goes on from CAZGWS010000109.1 coordinate 679, forward strand.
TGAACTCAGATAAATTCCATGTCATAATATCGTTGCTATTAAATTTGGTTTGATAACCTAGGAAATCAACTTCCTGATCGTGAAATCTCATTTCCATTTTATGAGGTGCTGTTGACATGCCACCAAAATAAAATGATTTCCTTAAGATAGTAAGTTGACGTGAATCACACCACTGATTAGACTGCCTAATACCAAGACATTTTGACAAAGCATTTAAACTGCTTTCATCTTGGATAATTAAACCTAACACATTTGTGCTAAAATATAAATCAGAACTAAAATTAGCATCACCACTAAAATCTAATTCATGAATTTGGTGTGCAACCCATTTATAATCTTGATGAAAGAACAATGCAAGCTTTAACTGCATATCATCAGTCATTCTCCACCCAACAAGCATTTTAAAACAATCTTCAGTAGAATCACTTATTGCAAAAACACGATTCGTAATTTTCCCTAATTTACTCCACCCATCACCTTTTTCAAGTTCATGTTGAAAATAGTGACAATTATCATAAAAATGCGCTCTAAATTTATATCTTCTATCAATATGTAATTTTGGTGCTTTTTCGAGACTAAAAGGCCAACAATTGTGATTTCCTGAATTAATTGTCTTTTTTACGCCTATTAATACGTCAGGTAAACCAAGCAGACCATTAAACTGAGCAACTAGAGAGTTATTAACTATTCCAAATAGGGATACAATTATCAATATTTTTTTCATAATTATTTCTATTTCTTTTAAAATAGTATAATAACCTTAATTGGAGTCCATAAAAAAGCAAACTGTTGATCAGATACCTTGACTGTGGCCATTGAATCATATTTTCCAATGATATTTGCCTGTAAACCAGTACCAAGTTTTACTTTATCCCATCCATAAACAATTAAAACATCCAAGCCACTTCCAAAATTCAACGTACCAGTCCCGTAATTATCAAGAAATATTGGTTTTAACATTGTGTATGATATATTTAAACCAATATCCAAATAATTACTCTTATAATAATTAACCCTTATGTAAGGCTTAATCTTAAACATCTCGCCAATAAAGATAGTCTTTTCTGTAGTACAACCCTGTTCACAATATGTATAATGTAATGGTGTCAATGCATATCTTCCTCCCCAAATACCAATACTAACCTCAGTTCCAAAAGCCCATCTTTCATTCACTATAAAATTACGAGCATAGCTAAATGACAATAAGTCGGCACTTAGAGTATTTTTATTGATTATATTATAAGTGGATTGCTCTATTTGTCCATTCACTTTTTCATGAGCAAATAGCAGCATAAGAAAGAGTACAATAATATTTATCTTTATTTTGAATATCATAATAACTACCTATTATTGTTTTTTAACTCATCAATCTCTTTTTGTTGCTTAATAATATACAAGGTAAGCTCTTCAATTTTTTGTAACAGGTTTATTTGAAACTCAGCTATATTAAGCCCATTTTCTTCCATTTGTTCTGCTGAAGGCACATCAGGCAAATGCTTGTTTTGGATTACAAACTCTTCCAATTCAGGTAAGCTGCGTAATTCAAAGTTTTTTTCAAATACAAAATCAGCTCCACCGGCTGTTTCGGTAACAAGTACTTCGCGTGCATGTATGCCACCGGCTACTGTAAGCAAATAATTCCATTCAGACTCAACAGTACCTATGCTAATTCTTCTGGCGGTTATATTTCCATCAACTGTTAATTTAAACCCTTT
>CAZGWS010000109.1:2493-9837 GCA_964528805.1 uncultured Lentimicrobiaceae bacterium
ATTAAAAAAAGTATTTGTGAATTTGAAAAAATTGGCTTTAAAAATGCCGGAGAATTATACATTGATAATAAACGAAATGTTAGTATTCAATTAATGAAAAGTAATAAATTATTAATTGAATTAATATCTCCAAATAATAAGTATTCACCTGTACAGAACATTATAAAAAGAAATGGAAATACTCCATATCACCTTTGCTTCTGCACAGAGAATATTGCACTAAAAATAAAAGAATTAAGAAAAAACAAATACACTCTAATTGAATCTCCAAATCCTGCTATTGCTTTTAATAATAGATTAGTTGCATTTCTTTACAATAAAGATATTGGTATTATTGAATTGCTTGAATGTAAATAAATCCTCATGAAGCACTTAAAACTCATTCTTACTTTCGATTACGAACTTCCATTGGGTGGTATTAAAAAATCCTACAACCATAGTTTATTTAATCCCACAGATAAGCTATTTGAAATATTGATAAAACTAAAAGTACCGGCAGTTTTTTTTGCTGATATACTTAGTTATGTTAAATTTAAAGAATGGGGCGAAACAACTTTTACACAACCATTTAGCACTCAGATGCAAAACGCCATTAACAAAGGGCACGATGTACAGCTGCATTTACACCCGCATTGGTTAACCAGCACTTTTAAAAATAGTAAAGTAACACCATCATCAAAATACAAAATGGGTGATTTTGCAGATAATAATACAGCATATACAATAAATGACATTGTAAAACTTGGTGTAAATGAACTAACTAAAATTGGCAGATTAGCAAATCAATCATATAATTGTATTGCTTACAGAGCCGGTGGATATAATTTTGTACCAAATGCCGGAAGCATACTTAAAGCATTGTACAATAATGGCATTAGGATTGACAGCTCAATTAGCAGAGGCTATTTTTTCAGGTCAAACAATTCGCTTGTTGACTACAGAAATGTACCCAATTTACCAAACTGGCAATTGAATAATGATGGGGATTTTAGTAAAAATGCTATTGAAGAAAAAACTATTCGTGAAATACCAATAGCCTCAAAACCTAAGGGTATATTTGAAATGCCAACATCGTTTAAGCTTAAAAAGTGTGCTGACAGAGCCGTTGAGAACCGTGGTCCAATGATACACTCAAACGAACAGGTTAGCAAAATTGATAAAATAAGGCAGCTCTTTTCGAGTCGTATGCTAACAGTTGATAATCATACCTTTTCGCCGGATTACCTTATGAAAATTTTGGACTATAACGTTAATAAGTTTAAAAACCACGATGAAATAACACTTAGTATAATAGGACACCCCAAATCAATGGATAGTTATCACTATTTTCTTCTATCGGAGTTTGTAAAACTATCAACAAAAAAATATGGCAGCAAACTCGAATTTGTTACTTTTACTGATATTTACAATAAACAAAACTCTTAAAATATGGGTATCGGTGATGTAATTTACAAATATTTACCTATAAAGTATTTTAAAACTGCTCGTAACATTTATTACAAACTTAATAGTTTATTGTATCCTCCACTTAACGAAAAGCAATTTAAAATGCTGCTTATTAACAAGTTGGGAGTTGAAAAAGGAATGGTTGTATATATTCACAGTTCAACCGACAAACTTAATATTGACTTTTCAGCATTCAGATTATTGGAGATACTTATGGAGGTGGTTGGTGAAGATGGAACCATATTATTTCCGTGTTGGCATTATATTGGCAGAGCCGAAGATTATCTGAATAAACCTAATGCCATTTTTAACATCAGCAGGTCGGCAACAACAATGGGTTTATTACCCGAACTTGCACGTCGCCATAAAAAAGCTGTAAGAAGCTTACATCCAACTACTTCAATAGTTGCCTTAGGAGCAAAAGCACATCAACTTATTGATGAGCACCAGTTTGATATTTACCCAAATGGCATACTAAGTCCGCTTTATAAAATTATGCAGCACAACAGCCGTATAATCGGGCTCGGTGAAAAGGTTGTCAGCCTATCGTTTGTACATGTTATTGAGGACGTTATGAAAGAGAAGTTTCCAGTACAAACACTATATAAAAGCCCTTTATCAGGAAAAGTTATCGACGAAAATAAAAATGAACAGCTAATTAGTACTTTAGTGCCTCATAAAAACATATCAAGTAGAGACATTGTAGGTTTTTTTAATAAACATATCACAAAAAAGGCATGTAATTCATTTTCAAATAAAGGAGTTAACTATTTTACCGTAAACCCATCTGAACTTTTTAATCAACTAAAAGAATTGGCTAAGGAAGGACATACAATTTACAAAAATTAAAACTATTCAGAACTAAAAAGAACTTACTGAAAGATTTATTATACAGTAGTAAATTAGTAACCAGCTACCTAACCCGCATTATTCATTAAGTATATTTCTAAGCAGTTGAGCTTTGTATAATTCCTTAAATCCGTAACTATTGCCTGCAAAAAAAACTCATCATTTTCAAGTCTTTGATAAGAAAGCGTCAAAGAGTGAGTCAGGATTGGCAAAGCGCAGAGAAAAGCAACACAAACCCATCACTTGACAATGTGAATATATTTTTTATTAACACTCTTAAAATGACGCTTTTACGTTCTGTTTTTATCTTTACGTGTAAATTTTTCTGGTTAAACGGAAAGCCCGATTTACATACAAAATAATATTATTTTAGTTGTATAATATTCATTATTTTTACCGGATAATAGAAATATTCGCTACAAAGTAACATATAATATATTGAATCACAGACTTATAATATTGCTGCTTCTTATTACAACTTTGTCGTATGCCCAGCGTCAGACAATCTTTAGCAAGCCATTTATTAATGATCCGCAGGTACGCTTTGTGCGACTTTCTACCGATGACGGTTTGAGCCACAATCGTGTTACCGACATCATTAAGGATGATTTTGGCTTTGTTTGGATTGCCACTACCGACGGGCTAAACCGCTACGACAGCAAGCAATTTGAGGTGTTTACACATAATAAAGATAATTTTACGAGTCTTACTTCGAGTTATATTTTGTGCATAAAGCAGAGCCCCTGTGGTAATATTTATGTTGGCACCAAAAAAGGACTAAATATTTATAACAGACTGACTAATAGCTTTACTGCTATTAATATTAGCTCTAAAGAAAGTAAAAACCCCTACCCTTACATACGCCGACTACTATTTGACAACGACAGCATTTTGTGGATTGAAACATTGCAAGGGCGACTTATTAAATTTAACACAAAAAGTAACATTACCTTAAAAGTTTACCCGCATCCTACGGTGAGTCAGCCGTATTATTTGTATCATGCGCTGTACCGCGATAAAAATGGCATACTTTGGATTGGTACCCGTAACCAATCGCCAATGTACCTTGATGAAACTGCCGGCAAGGTTGTTTTTATTTATGCTGATGAGGATGATATCCTGAAGAAAAGAGCCAATGATATGGCATGTTATTACGAAGACAGCTATGGCAATTTTTGGTTTACGGCACTAGATGGCATTTATTTATTTAACCGTAAATCACAGATGTTTAAAAAGTTTCTATCCACTACCACCTACGATGTTAAAGAAGACCAATCGGGTAACATTTGGTTTGCTACGAGCAGTGGTGTCCTAAAATTTAATGTTGCCGACAGCATTATTACCGAGATGAAGAATGAGAAGGATAACCCAAATTCAATAAGCAGCAACAGCGTTTACAAAATTATGGAAGACGACATGGGTAATTTGTGGTTTGCTACTGCCAAAGGTGTTGACATTTATAGCCGACCGGCATATGCTTTTAACCATTTTACGCATATCCCCGGTATTGCTAACAGCCCCGAAGGGTATGTTACTACTGCCGTTGCCGAAGATGAAAATAGAAACTTATGGATAGGCTACGAGAATGATGGACTGGATTACTTTAACAGGAAAAAGGCAACGTTTACCCATTACATGCATAACCCTAAAAACTCTAACTCGCCGGCATGCAATAAGATATCGGCATTGTATATGGACGGCAACAACAGGTTGTGGATTGGCCTATGGTGCGGCATCGGTTTTAACATGCTAAATGTTGAAACTCACAAGTTTTCGTTATACAAATATTATAGTAAGTCGCTGGAGCAAGACTGGTATAACGATTTTGCAGAAGACAAAAATGGAAACTTCTACATTGGCTTTTGGGGTGCCAATGGGTTAACAGGTTTTGATAAAGATAAGGGAGAATTTTTAAAATCGTATAAAAAAAAGTTCCGAAAAGCTTTTGATTCGAGATTGATAACACGCATTGTTGTTGATAAACAAAATTCATTGTGGCTTAGCACTACAAATAGCGGTATCCACAGGTATTTCCCTGATGCCGATACTGCCATAAGCTATTTTAGCAACTACAGCATCCCCAACGGGTTAATTTCCAATAATATTATTGATATCACAACTGATAAATTTGGTAATATTTGGCTTATTAACAACGTACTACAAAAATTTATTCCCAAAACAGGTACTTTTGTATCGTATGGAAATGCAAATGGGTTAACTACTTCAGAACTTGCCTCACTACTTGCCGACAACAATGGTAAGATATGGGTAAGCACTATCAACGATGGTATATTTAAATTTAACCCCCGCAACAAGAAGTTTACACAATATGTTAAGCAAGATGGTCTTGAGAGCAATTCGTTTACCAAAGCACGCCTGAAGCTTAAAAATGGTAACCTGTTTTTTGGATGCACTAATGGTTTTAATATTTTTAACCCTGAAGAAATAGTAGAAAACAAAGTAATACCAACACCATATTTTGGAAGGCTGTATGTTTTTGATCATATTGTTAGCCACGACCTCGAAACGCAAACAGAGATAACGCTGGCACCGGAGGAAAATGTTTTTACCGTTGAGTTGTTGAGTTCCGATTTGGCAAACCCCGAGCGTTATTCGTACCAATGTAAACTTGTTGGTTACGACGAAGGATGGGTTGATATTGATAATACGCAACGCACGGTACGCTATGCGGCAGTATCACCGGGAAGCTATCAACTATACTTTCGTATTGGAAACAGAATCGGTACCTGGTCGGCAAAAACTTCAAGTATAACATTCAAAATTAAGCCTCCATACTACCTAACATGGTGGTTTATAATGCTTACTGTTATAGCTGTAGTAATATTATTGTACCTTTTTATAAAGCAACGCGAATTTGACTTGAGGCAGAAACATAGAAATATTGAGTTGCAACAACGCTTGTTCAGATTGCAGATGAACCCTCATTTTATTTTTAACTCACTACTCGCCATCCAAAATTTTATCTTTTTACATGATAGGAAAGAGGCAGGCAACTATTTATCTGACTTTGCCAGATTATTCAGGCTTATACTTAACAATAGTAAGTCGGAGTTCATACTCCTCAATAAAGAGATTGAAACGTTGAATTTATATTTAAAAATGCAATCGCTTAGATATCCTGATAAGTTTACATATAAAATCTATGTTGACCCCAAATTGGATATAGAGCTAATTATGATACCGCCAATGCTGGCACAGCCAATTATTGAGAATGCACTTGAACACGGACTATACTACAAAAAAGGAAAGGGTAATATTGATATCAGGTTTAACTACAGTGGCAAAAAACTAATATTTGAAGTTGAAGATAACGGCATAGGAATAACGTTGGCAAAGAAAAAGAACATTTCAAAATCAGCACACAAATCGTCAGCATTAAACATTACTCGCGAGCGTGTAAAAGTGCTTGCCAAGCGTTATAGTTTTTTTGCTATCTTTGAAATAAAAGAACTTAAAAATAACGACGGAAAAGCAGCAGGTACAAAAGTAGTATTTAGTTTACCGTACAAAATTCGCAACTTTGATAAATCAAATTTGTAAGTAAACATGTTGTTAATCAACATAATATAAAAACAAAAACAAATAATTAATATATGTTACGCACAGTTGTTATTGATGATGAGCCAAACGCCCGACAAGTTGTTAAAAACATAGTTGAGTTGTACTGTGAGGCGGCAACAATTGTTGGTGAAGCTGATAATGTGGCTTCCGGAGTTAAAATTATTAATAAGCTGAAGCCCGATTTGGTGCTTCTTGATATTAAAATGCCTGATGGTACCGGATTTGACGTACTTAAGAAAGTTAAAAGTAAAAATTTTCACTTTGTGTTTATAACTGCTTTTGAAGAGTATGCAATTAAGGCTATAAAACTAAGTGCACTCGATTATATTGTAAAACCCATTAACACAAACGAGCTTATTGAAGCTGTTGAAAAAGCCGGTCTTACAAACATAAACGAAGCCGACCAGTTAACAAAGCTCGATACGCTCTCGCACAATCGTAGTATAAAGACTGAAACTCAACGTCTTGTGTTAAATACACAAAACTCAATTCATATTGTAAATATAAACGAGATAACCTTCTGCAAAGCAGATAAAAATTATACAGAAGTAAATACAACAAATAAAAAGCAGCTTGTTATTTCAAAAACACTAAAGGAATTTGAAGATATGTTAGCAGGGCATGGTTTCTTCAGGTCTCATCAATCATATCTCGTTAACTTAGCATATATCAACCATTACAAAAAAGGGCTGGGAGGTACAATAGTTATGAATGACATGCAAAAGATTCCTGTATCATCTCGCAAGAAATATCTCTTTTTACAGCTTATGATGCAATTATAATCCAAACGAATATTCGCTTTGTCCGCACGAATATTATTAAAGTAACAACGCATAAACATTTACGTTGCAAATTTGCCGCTTACACACATACTTTTACTATTCTTTTTAACCTGTTTGCTATCAGGCAAACGCAAAACTTAAAATTATGAATAGTAAAAATCTATTAAAATTTCTCGGTGTTATGCTTTTGGGCATGACAATGATTTATGGTTCATGCAGTAAAAGTTCTGACCCTGAGCCACCACCGGCACCATATGTGCCAAGTTTCTCAGCAACGTCAATAGCACAAGATACCGATATACTTTTTGGTGTAACTTGTGTTACTGACGATTTTACATATACAAAACTCGTTGTTAAAGTACCCACGAGTGAGAGTTTCACATATACCGGTACAGGTGCAATTGTTTTAAAAGGAGAAGTGGTAGCCGTACCCGATGTATTTAATCGCCTTTCCGGAACCTGGACGTTTACAGTTACAGGTACAATTAGTGGAGGCACAAATGCCGGCACTGGCTTTGTAACATCAACCACATTAAATGTCTCGGCAAAATAATTTAGTTATGAAGAAAAATCGTTGAAAATCACGATTTTTCTTCATAATTTTTTGTGTACCTGATTTATCATTGGGTAATAACTTCCTCACCACGTTAGGCGAGGAAGTTATATTTGTAATCATTAATAACTA
>CAZGWS010000110.1:0-9815 GCA_964528805.1 uncultured Lentimicrobiaceae bacterium
GATTTCGACGCCTTGCATCTACATCAAACTAAACGCATGAATTATTCAGGTTAAGGATTAGCACAAAAAATTAAGTATTTGTTTATAATTTATGACCTTTTACAAGTTTAATAACAGCTACTTTATTTTTTGTAATTACTCTTAGAAAGTATATTCCTTTTTGCAATGAAATAATTTCAGAGGTCAACCGAATTATATTATCTTGATTTGCAATAGCGTACACTTTACTAAAGATTGTCAATCCTGCAATATTTAGTAGTTCCAGGGTAACAACTTCTGAGCTGTCAATATTTAATTTCACATTTATTTTATCTAAAAATGGATTAGGATAAGCAGCTATTAGATTGTCAACATAAATTGGGCTGTCAATTGAAGTTAAAATTGAATCGGCACCAAAAAAGTTAGGAATTCCCCATCCCATATAGTCATTTGGGTCATTAGCATAAGACCCACTTTCTTTAATAGCTTCCTGAACTTGCATTAGCGACATCTCGGGATGAGCCTGCCACAGACAAGCAACCATACCAGCCATTATTGGTGACGAAAAAGATGTCCCATTTCCGGATGTGGATACATTCTGGGTTCCTACTGCAATTGTAGCACCTTCACCGCGTGCCATAACTGTAGGTTTTATACGTCCGTCAGCAGTAGGACCTATAGAACTAAAAGATGCACGCTGATCAATATCGTTAACAGCACCAATTGTAAATACACTATCACCATCAGCGGGAGCACCAATCCATGGAAAGGAGCTGCTGTTACCGCTGTTGCCGGCACTATTTACCACCAATATACCTTTTGATGAAGCATAATCGGCCGCTCTTGTAACTACCGTAGTGCTTCCATTCATATCGTTATAAGTATGATCAAAAATAGCTGTATCGAAATCGATATAACCAAGGGATGAGTTAATTACATCAGCACCCACGCTATCAGCATACTCAGCAGCTGACATCCAATTGTATTCTTCAATTATATTTTCATGTGGAGCCTGTTCTGAACGCAAAAGCCAGTATGATGCCTCTGGAGCAGTCCCAATCATTTCACCGGGGAGATTAGCTCCCATACACGATAGAACCATTTTACCATGCTCGCTATCATTAAAAACTCCACCACTTTGATAAACAAAATCTTTAGTTCCTAAAATTCTGTTATTTTCCCATAAATATTGCAGTACAGGATGTGTAAGCGCACCGCTAAAACCGGCATCAAGTATAGCAATTACCATCCCTTGCCCTTTAAATCCTTCATCGTGTAATGGTATTCCATTAAGCTGATCTATTTGACCAAAAGCCAGACCGTAATCCATAGATTGGCTCGAAGTATTGCCTCTTTCTGCTAAATTACCATCATCTGAAATGACTTTAATTTTATCAAATTTGTTTCTCTTTTTTGAATGTGGGGGAAAATTTACTGCTACCGTTCTGCTAACATATGGCAATGCCCTAATTTGAGCCATTAAATTCGTATCTTCTGTATAAACAGTTACTCCGTTAAGCCATCGTGTTGGGTTTAACAATTGAACTCCTATGTTTGCAACACCATTTAGATAAGCTGTATCTACGGGGATATCGTTTTCGGTAATTTCAATACCTGCATGAGCTCTTCGCTCGATAGCCCGTTGGGTTAAATATTCACTTGGATTATCTAATGTATAAGGCGAGTTATCCTTATTAGTAAACTGCACATAAAATTTATTTGCAGCCACTTGTGCAAAGGAGTAGGAGCTAATTACAACTGTAAAAAGTAATAATAATAGTAATTTTCGTTTCATATTTATTTTTTTATGTTTGTTAATCTGACAAATAAAGCCAACTTGTGGTTGCACTTATTTATTTCATTTCGTTATTACTTTTAATAACATCAGGTATTATACTGCTGCCAAGTTTAACTCGTTGTATAATTTTGTTAGTATCTGCTTGTATTACAATGGCATTATCGCCTGTCCTCCAAACTCCGATATTTAACAAATAGTTCGTTTTTGTACTATCGTTATAATAACAAGTAACCGCCACAGGTAATGGCAGTCCACCATTATTCTCAATTACAATTTTGTTATCAAATGTAACCTTTTTAATTCCTAAGTCGGCGTAAGCACGATTAAAAAACCAAGGCTGGATGTACCACATTAAATCCTGACCGGAAACATTTTGTGCTGTATTAAAAAAATCGTATGGAATAGGATGTTTTCCATTCCATCGTTTCATGTACTCATGCAACACCTGTTTAAAAATACTGTCTCCCAGCACATTACGTAAGAATTCGTATGCCATTGCCGGACGGTTGTATGCATGAATACGATATGAATTATAGTCGGCAATTTGATAAGACAGATACATTAATGGGACCTCTTTTTCCTTGCCGCTTAGGTTCTCAAAAGTGGCTGTAATCCTTGCTAAATAATTATATTTAGGGTCATCCTGCTCAACAATTTGATTTGTTAACCAAGCAGCCCAACCCTCATCCATCCATGCATATTTACGCTCGTTTGTGCCCATAAAAAAAGGGAAATATGTATGAGATATTTCATGAAAGATTAGACCGGCAGTACTGGCAATATTTGTAGGATCACCTTCATTTACCATCATCGGCGACTCCATACCACCGCCTTTTTTGCCATTACAAAATGATGTTATATGCGAGTATGGGAATGGGTAGCCGGGCAGACTGTCAGACAGCAACCTAATGCTTTGTTGAGCAAATTTTGCAGCATGGTCAAATGTAACAACAGAATCAGGATAAACGGCATCAATAGTTACTCGTCTTCCTGTTTTATTGTCGGTAATGGCAGAGGTTGCATCCCAATTGGAATATTTTGATACGGCAAAAGTAAAATCAGGAACATGCTTGGCTATAAAATGCCATTCATTCGATTTACTGCTCTTAAGTACTTTACCATTTTTGATATCATTTATAGTAAATATTTTAATGATATCGTTTGATAGGGCTGCCTTTTTGTAATTATCATTTACTTTTTTCGTGTAAAGTTTATCCATGTTAATTAACTTACCTGTTGCCCATACCATAAATCCGGGAGGCGTGTTAATCTTAACATTATAGTTGTTAAAGTCGTTGTAAAACTCAACAGTGCCAAGATATTCAATCTTATCCCATCCATCAATATCATCATAAACAGCTATTTGTGGATACCAATACGCCAGAAACAGCCTATCGTTTCCAAAATTACCCATCCTAATTGGATGTTTCTTAGGTATCATAAACTCCCAGCTTACGCTGATGTCAAGTGAGTCGTTGGGTATCAGATAATTGTCAAGATGAAGATACATATTTGTTGCAGTACGACTTACTTTCTTGCCGTTAGTTAAATCAACTTTCTTGCCACCAATAATAAAATCACTAAGTATCATACCATCCGTTAAGTCACCACTGCCAATTGACCATGAGCGTGCATTACCTTTTTTGTAGATATCTGGGTATAACCTAATTACAATTATTTTAAGTGTATCAGGACTATTATTAAAATAACGTATTGATTCACTTCCGCTTAGCTTACTTTCCTTAGTAAAAACTGTAGCGTTAATATCGTAGTCAGCACTATTTTGCCAGTAATTTGGTCCGGGCTCTCCATCAATTGAACGTGTTCCGTTCTGAAAAGCTTTTGCAATTTCTATAGGCATTTTATTTGTTGATTGTGCATTAAGCATCACCCCATGAATCATCAAAATTGAAAGGAATGCAATTTTAATAGATTTTACCATCTTATTAATTTATAAAAAAATTTATCCACAAAAATAGAGATTTATATCTACAATCAAAATAAATAGCACCATGCGCCATGTGTTCATAAAATTTCTTGCTAATATTGCAGCTTATTGAAATAGAATTAATGTCATTGAGTTTTAAGGATAATATAAAATTACGATTTGCTAATTTGAGGCAAAAAATCTCTCCTCTTCCTGCAAAAAAGCCATCCTCACAGCATGCTTATGTAGCTGATGCCAAGGTTGTTTTATTTTTTAATTGCGTATCGTTGGAAGAAATTAATGCGATAGAGAAATTTATATTAAAATACTTAAAAACTAATGTACTAAACAGTACATGCTTAGTATATGCTAATTTTTTAATTACTGAAAATCAATATAATGATAAAATTATGACTATTATTAATATAAATGATTTTAGTATTTTTGGTAGAATAAAAGGGGAACTTAAAAATTGGCTTTTGAATACTAAATTTGATATACTAATAAGTTTTGCCGATAGCAATGATATAATCTGTAATAAAATCATTTCACTTTCCGCATCACATCTTAAAGTTGGCAGTTATAATATGGCTAATATTAATTTATTCGATCTAACTATCCATCATACATCATCTGATTATCACAATCAGCTGCAGCAAACTATTCATTACTTAAATAAACTAAATATAAATTTATGAGCAATAAAATTAAGGGTACCGGAGTAGCAATAGTAACTCCTTTTCTTGTAAATGGAGATATTGACTACTTAGGATTGACAAAATTATTGAATAACATAATTGAAAATGAGGTTGACTTTATTGTAGGTTTGGGGACAACAAGCGAAGCGGCAACACTAACCTCTACTGAGAAAAAAGAGGTGATGCAACACGTGTTGAGTATTGTAAACAATAGGGTACCTGTTGTATTAGGCTTGGGAGGAAACAATACAAAAGCTATAATTGACGAGATACATAATACAGATTTTGAGGGTATTACAGCAATACTATCGGTTGCACCATATTATAACAAACCAAACCAAAGAGGCTTATACGCACACTTCAAAGCAATTGCCGAAAATAGCAGTGTACCAATAATTTTATACAATGTACCCGGACGTACCAGTACAAATATAAATGCCGAAACAACGATACAACTTGCTAACGAGTTCAAAAATATAATTGCAATAAAAGAAGCCTCAGGCAACATGGGGCAGGTAATGGAGATTTTAAGAAGTAAACCTAAAGGGTTTTCGGTACTGTCAGGCGACGATGCTTTAACATTTTCTCTTATTACACTTGGTGCCGACGGTGTTATATCCGTTGTTGCAAATGCCTTTCCAAAAGAATTTTCGCACCTTGTTAAGCTGGCTCGCAATAATGATGTTGCAAAAGCAAGGGAAATCCATTATAGGTTATTACCCGTTATTGAGGAATTATTTGCCGATGGAAATCCAGCAGGAATAAAAGCTGCTTTAGAATTATTAGGTATTTGTGGAAATAATTTACGATTACCGATGGTTCCGGTAAAGCATAATATTTATTTAAAATTAGGTGATACAATAGAATATTTGAAAAATAATTTACTTGTAAAACAACGAAATTAATAGTCTTTTTGTCATATAAATAATACATCAAACATTAGTAAAAAATGAAGAAAATACTTTTATTGGGAATAGCTGTCGTATTTTCCTGCTTTACTTTCGGACAAAGTAATATGCAAAAAGCACAGCAGGAACTCAAAAGCAGGGGAGAGGTTTATTTTAAATTTACCATTAATAATACTAATGGTCTTAAGAAAACAGTAAACGAACTCTCAAATATTATTTCCATAGATAATATTGTTGGCAATGAAGTTACTTGCTATGCCAATGCATCTGAATTTGCTAAATTTACTAAGCTCAACATCAATTTTACACTGCCTACACCACCATCGTTACTGTACAAACCACATGGTTCAACTGTGCTTAATATTACTGATTGGGATTATTATCCTACTTACACCCAATATGTTGATATGATGAATCAGTTTGTAAATGATTATCCAAATTTATGTGAATTAGTGAATATCGGGAGCACAGTTGATGACCGTCAGCTACTTTTTATTCATATTAACGATAGCCTCGGTGTTAGCCAAAATGAGCCAGAGTTTATGTACACTTCTACAATGCATGGCGATGAAGTTACAGGCTATGTGCTAATGCTAAGATACATAAACTACTTACTTCAGAATTACGGAACTAATTCAACAGTTACTAATCTTGTTAATAACGTTGATATTTGGATTAATCCGTTAGCAAACCCTGATGGGACCTACGCCGGCGGTAATAATACTGTTTACGGTGCCACAAGGACGAATGCCAATAACGTTGATTTAAATAGAAATTATCCCGATCCTGATGATGGACCACATCCTGATGGAAATGCATATCAACCTGAAACAGTAGCCTTTATGGATTTTGCTGATACGCATAATTTTGTAATGTCAAGCAATATGCATGGTGGGGCAGAAGTTGTTAACTATCCGTGGGATACCTGGGCAACACTTACTGCCGATAATAATTGGTGGGTTTCTGTTTGTCGCGAATATGCCGATACGGCACAAGCTAACAGCCCTTCCGGCTATTTAACCGATCAAAACAATGGAATTACAAATGGTTACGCATGGTATGCAATTAGTGGTGGTCGTCAGGATTATATGAATTATTACCATAATTGCAGAGAAATGACACTGGAACTTTCATCTGTAAAAATACCACAGGAATCTCAGCTTCCTTATTTTTGGAACTATAATTATCGCTCTTTTGATAACTATATGGAACAATCACTTTTCGGCTTTGGCGGCATAGTTACAAATGAGGTTACCGGCAATGCTGTTGCGGCAAAAATAACTGTTAATAATCATGATTTTGATAATTCGTGGGTATATTCGCATCTGCCACTTGGTAATTATTTTAGACCAATTAAACAAGGAACGTACGACATAACATTCTCTGCATTTGGTTATTACAATACAACTGTTAACAATGTGTCGGTAGTTGACAATTTAAATACCGTACTAAATGTACAACTTACACCTTATACATCCTTAACTGCCGACTTCACATCTTCGGCAACGGATATTAGTCTTGGAGATGGTATTGACTTTTATGATGCATCTTGGGGAAATAATATAACATCATGGCAATGGACTTTTGAAGGAGGCAATCCTGCTACTTCATCGGATGAAAATCCTACCGGGATAATTTACCAAAGTGCAGGTGATTACAATGTTACACTTGTAGTTACAGATGTTGACGGAGATACAGATACAAATCTAAAAGAAAATTTTATCCATGTAAGTAATTCATATAACATGAGTAATGGAACGGTAAGTGCATGCAATGCACTTTTCCTTGATTCGGGTGGCGAGAATAATAACTATTCAAATAACGAAGATTATGTAATGACGTTTTTACCCGATACGTCTAACTCATCTGTAAAAGTTGAATTTACAGAATTTAGTGTAGAGAGCCAGAGCAGTTGTGATTATGATTATTTAGAAATTTATAACGGTTCAGATGTAAATGCTCCATTACTTGGCAGATGGTGTGGAACAATTAGCCCGGGAACTATTACTGCCAACAACGACGAGGGTGCACTTACGTTTTACTTCCATTCTGATAATTCTGTAACATTATCAGGATGGAAGGCTACTATTTTATGCGATACGGGTGTAGGAGTGGCAGGCAACACATTACCCAAAATAGCTGTATTTCCGAACCCCGCCAGCACAAAGCTTCAAATTAGTTCTGAGTATCCCATTAGCAGCATTGTACTAAAAGATATTAGCGGACGAACCATCTATCACAGAGACTTTGCAAATGGAAATTACAGCATAAACACAGCCAATTTTGAAAGAGGAATATACTTGCTGTCGTTTGTCAGCAATGGCAGCATTATTACAATAAAAGTAGTTTTAAACTAACTGCTGTTCTTTAATAGCTTTTTCGTAAGTAATTGATATATGTGTCTTTCAACACAGCCTGAATTGATAATTCACTAATTATTTATTGAAGATAGTAATTTAGCGGATAGTATATGAAAAGTGCTTCGTTATCTAATTAGTAGCTTTTTCCTGATATTCAATTTGTTTGTGGTCAGTTCAATGATAAATATCCCTTGTCCAATTTTTGAAACATCAATTTTATCTGTCTTTTCAGTTGTATTTAAAACTTCTTGTCCTATCTGATTATAAATAACTACTTTGTTCAATGTTGTTTTACTGTCAATTAAAATAGATATACTCTTTGTTGCAGGATTGGGATACACTATAAAATCAGATTTTGTATTAAAGTCTGGAACTGAAACTAAACAAGCATCTTCAACTTCTTCCTTACTATTACAACCAGCGGCATTAGAATATATTTCTGCATTGCAATTATTAGATAGACAATCACATAGGCTAACTACATTACAGATTGAAAGTATATCATTTTCGCCAATTTCAATGTCATTGTTACCCTCAAATATAATACTGTCAAGTCCTATCAAACTAGGCAATTCAGGGTTGTACTTAACAAGTAAATCCATACCAATATGTTTAAGACGCATTAAGGCAGATATATCCTCCAAATGAGAGTTAGGCTCAGCATAATAAGGCCAAAAGTCATATCCTCCGATATACAAATTACCACCAACCGAGGTTAAACTATCAAGGCCATCAAGTGAAGATAAATCGCTTGTTTTAAAAATTGCCAGGTCTCCACTAATAGAAACTATTGGAATTAATCCGTTCAAACTATCAATATAATAATTCATAATAAGTACATCACCAGATAAGGATGAGCAGTTTGGATAATCTGTTTGAAAGTTATCAATCATTTGTTGAGTGCTGAAAAAATAATCACCATAGGGCAAACAGGGCATAGTATTTCCACAGGTGTGAGCTATTTCCGGTGGACTGTTGCAGCCTTCTGCATTGTTGTAAATTTGGACTACCCCATTGGGGCTGGTAAGGTAATCACAGATGCTTTCTACTCCACAAACCGACAATGAGCCATTGCCATATATAATCATTGATGAAATTGAAGACGGTGCAACATTATCAAGACCATCCAAACTGGTCAAACTTGTTCCACTAATATAAAGGGTTCCCCCTATTGATTTAAGGTTACTTAACGAACTGATATTTGATAAATTGTCATTAGTTTCAATCCATAGATAATCACCGATACTTTCAAGGTTTTCAAAACCCAAAAAAGAAACTAAACTACCATTCCAAGTAATATCTACACATCCGCCTATTTTCTTAAGATTGTCAAGCCCGGCAAAATTAATTAATCCATTATGCTGCATGTACAAACATCCATCAATTGAATCTAAATTGTTCAGACCTTCCAGACTTATTAATCCCCAATTATAACTTAATTCAATCCCAGTTAAGTAATTAATGCCTTCAAGTCCTTGAACATTAGTGAGAATAGAGCAATTGTTAACTGAAAGCCCACCACCAATAGTATCAAGATTGCTTAGACCAGAAAGAGAAGTAAGAGAATTACAAGACTCTACATTTAAATATTCACCTATTGAAACTATATTGTTCAATCCATTTAAGTTCGTGATGCTTTCTCCCGATATTGTAACAAACCCGCCAATTTCCGAGCAATTGGGATAATCTGTTTGGAAGCTATCAATTTGAGACTGAGTCGTAAATGTAATACCATCAGGAAAGCATGATTGTGAAGATGCTTCCACAACGATGCTTAGGGAGAATAATAGCAATAAGATAAATTTTTTCATATTAGTTCCATTTTAGATTCTTGATCAGTGGTTTAGCCCCCTATTAATCGGGCTTTTTTAAAGTCAGTTCAAATATACGTATTTTTCATTTATAAATTTCATAATATTGTATCAGCAAGGAACGACCGAATGTGACCTTTGTGCTGGTTGTTGTTGTAGTGGGCTAAAACACTTTATTTTACAAGTATCTCGGCTATTATTTTTATACAATATTGGCAAATGTTATTTATTCACTTTTTTTGTGTCAACTCGAGTCCCAATTTACTGTAAAGATATCGTGTCTTAGCATTATTTTTGATTAGCATCCAGTTTTTTATTGTGTCATTTTTAATAA
>CAZGWS010000111.1:0-9780 GCA_964528805.1 uncultured Lentimicrobiaceae bacterium
TTTGCCATTGACGAGTTTGACTGTAAATCATATTTTGTTGTGCCTACAACTACGTCAAATTCTCGTGAGGTGCTAACTGTTGGATTAACTACCGACTCATAAGTAATGTTTGTGTTATCGGTTTTAATAACGCTGCTTTGTTTAACAGAATTGTACCAAGCTTTGCCTTTATATTGCTTAACTTGAGCAATTCCGGCACTTAATATGCCTAATAAAATAATAGTTAGTAATTTCTTTTTCATGATTTATTGATTAAGTTTAACAAATGATTAGTTAAGACAATAGTTCGTTAAGATTTTATAACACATACTAAATCAAGTACTTACAAGACAAGCGGTAAATAGCTACTATGCTGACAATCAATCCTTTGCGACTTAGTGGCTTTGCTAGAAACAAAAACTACACGAACTATTTTTAAGAATCTGTTTAAAAAATATTGTATGAACATACTTTAACACTTTTGTATTACTGCAAGCTAATCAGTGAAGCATTAATTTTTGCAATAATTATTAGTACTCATATCATTTTCACTCTTCAGAACGTTGATTAATAACCACAAAGGTAACACAGTTATTTAATAATTAGGATATTATTGAGAAATATATTTTTGAGTCCACTCCGAAAAGTCACATAATCTAACGGTCATTAATTGTCACTTCGCCTCGCAGGGGTATATTTAGTAATTTAGTAATATCATCGTTGTTATAACCCTCGCCCAACAAATACATCAGCTTGGTTAGGGCAGCTTCAGTAGTAATATCCCTACCGCTAATAACGCCTATTCTACCTAATTCAATACTTGTTTCGTACTTGCCGTGTTCTACCGAACCTGATATGCATTGAGTAACATTAAGTATTATTATTCCGTTGCTAATAGCTGATGTTAATATATTTATAAACCATGGCTCCGAGGGTGCATTGCCTGATCCAAAGCTCTCGATAACTACTGCTTTTAGTTTATCAATACTAAAAAATGCTTTAACAAATTTGGCATTAATACCGGGGAAAAGCTTAAGCACGGCAACGTTAGTATCCAGACTTTTATGAATTTTAAGGTTTTTAAAGTTAGGCTTTAGTATAGTGTTTTTATTGTATTTAATGTAAATGCCAACATCGGCAAGCAGCGGCAGATTCCCCGATACAAAAGCGTTAAAATTTTCGGCATTATATTTTGTTGTACGGTTAGCACGCAGTAATCGGTTTTCAAAATAAATACAAACCTCGGGCACAACAGGAGTTTCTTCGTCTTTATGGGCGGCAATTTCTATAGATGTAATAAGGTTTTCGCGACCGTCAGTACGAAGTACGCCCAAAGGTAGCTGCGACCCGGTAAAAATTACAGGTTTGTTTAAATTTTCGAGCATAAAGCTCAGGGCAGATGCGGTGTATGCCATTGTATCAGAGCCATGTAATACAACAAAACCATCGTACTCTTCGTAATGGTTATTAATAATTTGAGCTAAATCAACCCAAGCGTCTGGGTTCATATTTGATGAGTCGAGTATTGGGTCGAAGCAGTGAAAACCAATATGAAAGTTAAATTTAGTTAGTTCAGGTATCTGATCATTTATATTCTCAAAATTAAAAGGAATTAGGGCTCCTGTTGCGTCATCGGCAATCATGCCTATTGTACCGCCGGTATAAATTATTAATATTGATGTCTCTTCAGTCATTGTATTTGTTAGAGATTATAAATTATTCAAGTTAAAAAGATCTTCGGTATTAGCAGTCGTAATTTCAGCTATACTCTCGATGTGGGTATTTTTTACTTCTGCTAACTTTGCAGCAATATAAGTAATGTATGCACTTTCGTTCCGCTTGCCGCGATATGGTGCAGGCGTTAAAAAAGGTGAATCGGTTTCAAGAATAAGATTTTTTAAGTTAATTGTTTCAACAACTTTGTCTAATCCGGAATTTTTAAACGTTATAATTCCACCAATTCCCATCATAAACCCTAAGTCAATAATCTTTTTTGCTTCTTCTGCCGTTCCGGTAAAACAATGAAAAACGCCCCTGAGATCTTCCGTCAATTCCTCTTTTAGTATTGGATATATTTCGTTAAATGAATCACGAGTATGTATTGCAACCGGAAGCTTGTATTTTTTAGCAAGCTGTAATTGTTGCCTAAAGGCATCTTTTTGTTCATCAATATGGGTCTTTTCCCAATAAAGGTCAATCCCAATTTCGCCAATAGCAATATAATTACTAACTGCTAATTCTGCTTTCACAAAATTCAATTCGCTAATATAATCATCGTTAACAGAAGTAGGGTGTAACCCAATCATTGGCAGGCAGTTATTAGGAAATGCTTTTGATAAATTTTTCATTGAGCTAAATGTAGTGCTGTCAATAGCAGGCAGCAATAGTGTATTAACGCCACTTTTAATAGCATTTTGTACAACCTCTGCACGATCGGCATCAAAATTATCTAAGTATATATGTGTATGAGTATCAATTAACTTCATTTTGCAAAATTAATCTAATTTTGTGAGCTTAAAATTATTACGGATATATGAATAAAATTTGTGTTTTTTGTGGTTCAAGTAAGGGTAATAAACAGGAATACGCTATGGCAGCCAAAGCTGTCGGACAATTTTTTGTTGATAATAACATCGAACTTGTTTACGGTGGTGCCGATGTTGGTTTAATGAAGGTTATAGCTGATGTTGTACTTGATGGTGGTGTTGAAGTAATTGGCGTAATGCCTCGATTACTTATTGACAAAGAGGTTGATCACAAGGGTATTACAAGTTTAATTGAGGTGGTTACTATGGCAGAGAGAAAGGAAAAAATGATGGAAATATCTGATGGCTTTATTGCAATGCCGGGGGGTATAGGTACTCTTGATGAACTTGTTGAAATTTTAATATATAACCAATTACGTATTTCTGATAAACCTATTGGCATACTTAATGTTGATGGTTATTTTAATAGTCTGTTACTATTTTTTAACGATGCAGTTAAAGCGGGATTTGTACGCAAAGAACACAGTAATAATATAATTGTTTCTGATAATATCGAAGATCTCATAAATAAAATGAATGCCTATAGACCTGTGGTAATGGGAAAGTGGATTGATGATATTAAAGATGAAAGCGGAAAAGTTAATTAGTGGGTTGAACGTCCTGAACATTATTTATACAGTAGTGTCAGAAATTATTCTGATGTGGATTATTTAATTGAAATTGATATGATATGAAATTGTCGTTGCAAACTACACTTAGACAAGGGGCGTAGAAAAGATGAATCTCATAGAAATTCATGAAAATAAAATTGGTTTGTGTTATCTTTTATGATAACTTTGCCGCATGAATAGAAGAATAGTGTTTCATGGAGAATACTTTATTGAGTTTTATAAACCACTGGATGTTAAAGTAAAGTTAAAATTTCAATATGTATTCGAGCTGATAAAACAGGTTGAAATGGTACCAAAAAAGTTCTTAGCTCTAATGGCTGAATATAAAGGGCTTTATGAAATCCGAGTTGAATACCAATCAAATATTTATCGAGTTTTTTGTTGTTTTGACAAAGGGAAACTAATTGTTCTATTTAATGGATTTCAGAAAAAGACACAGAAAACACCAAAGAAAGATATTGAAAAAGCAATGAAATTGAAAGATGAATATTTTAGACTTAAAAAATTAGAATCATGACAGACTATAGTAACATAAGAACATTTGATGAATTATTGGAACGGGAGCATGGGAAAATAGGTACAGAAAGTAGAAATATCTTCGAAGAAAAAGCCCAAATGTTTATTGTAAGTGAAATGTTAAAAGAAGCACGCAGTAAAGCAAATCTTACACAAGAACAATTAGCAGAGAGAGCAGGAACAAAGAAAAGCTATATTTCAAAAATTGAGAATGCAAAAGGAAATATTCAACTATCAACATTAATTCGAATTTTTGAGACAGGTTTGAATAGAAAAATCGGTCTAACTTTTCTTTGAGACTTAAGATCACCCCACCACTAGGTGTAGTTTGCAACTACACATAATTTTATCATTAACTCTGCAAAATGGGAACAGCATATCAAATAAATGATCAGGAGGCCACATACTTTATGACTTTTCAGGTTGTAGGATGGGTTGAACGTCCTGAGCATTATTTATACAGTAGTGCCAGAAATTATTCTGACATGGATTGTTTAATTGAAATTGTTATGATATGAAAGTGTAGTTGCAAACTACACTTAGACTATAGTTGTGGAGGCATACTAAGAGCCAAAATTAAACATTAAAGAAACCTATAAAATACTTATCTTTGAATTTTTGAAATGCAATAATGAGTCCACTACAAAAAAGAGGAATATTTAATTGAATTTGATATGAAAGTGTAGTTGCAAACTACACTTAGACAAGGTTTAGTGGAATTATTACCAAATTGTTTAAAATGAAACAGCACGAACCCACCCACACAAAAATGATTATAGTTGGAATTACAGGGACACTTGGTGCAGGGAAAGGCACAATTGTTAAATACCTTGTCAATAATAAAGGGTTTAGACATTATTCGGTGCGGCAGTTTCTTGTTGAAGAAATTGAGAAAAGAGGGTTACCTGTTAACAGAGATACAATGACAGAAGTTGCTAATGATTTGAGGGCACATCATAATCCGGCATATATAATTGAGCAACTATATAAAAAAGCTACTGATAATGGCGGCAACGCAATTATTGAGAGTATTAGAACCCCCGGAGAGGTAGGCTTTTTAAGAAAGCAAGGGAGATTTATTTTAATCGCAGTTGATGCTGATTCTAAAATCAGATATAATCGAATTATCAAAAGAGCTTCATCAACCGACAATGTTGATTTTAGTACATTTATTTCAAACGAAAGACGTGAATTTATATCTACCGATCCAAATAAGCAAAATCTTGGCAAGTGCATTAAGCTATCTGACATCATTATAAAAAATAATGGAACAATGGAGGAACTTGATATTAAATTAGATGCAGAATTGAAAGAGACTCTGTAAAAAGAATTATCGAATTAAAGAAGTTAACGAATTTTATTATTTTTGTTGCAAATTAAAATGAAGACTATGAAACGTATATTGCTACTTTTTATCTCAATTTTGGCGGTAGCTACAATTACCAAAGGTCAAAATAATAAGATATACACAACCTCAGGCGGTGAAATGATTTTTTCATTTGCAACCATTAGCGACAATGGTAACTCAAACGGTGGTATTATGAGGTGGTCGCCGGTTTTTAACGGTCAGTTTTTTGGAAACTATGATGTAAACAATAACTTCGGGTTGATTTTTGGAGCTACAGTAAGAAATGTAGGTTTTATTTATGATGCACCAAGTGGTAGCGCATCTTATTTCGCCGGTAAAAAAATGAAGTTTAGAAATTATGATATTGGTATTCCGGTAGGCGTTAAGGTAGGGAACCTTAATAAGATTTTCTTTTTTGTAGGTTACGAAATTGAGTTTCCGATAAACTTTAAGCAGAAGACATTTGAGAATGAAATAAAAACCGAGAAATTTAATGTTTGGTTTAGCGACAGGACACCTTCATATTATAACACGGTTTTTGCCGGCATTCAGTTTCCATATGGTTTGAGTTTAAAATTTAAGTATTATCTCTCAGAATTTTTTAATGAGGATTATACCGAAACCAATGGCAATATGCCGTATAAAGGACTGAAAGCCAATGTATTTTACTTTTCAATAAGCACATCCCTATTTAAAGGAAACAAGGTCTATGTTAAGGAATACAAAGAAGAGCATGTTTATTAAAAGTTGTCGCCAATAGTTGTGGGATTATTAATGCATTGGCATTTAGATTTTTTTTAGTTCACCTTAGACCTTTAACTCTTGGCTTTCCGGCGATAAATTCTTTAAGATAATATGGCTCGAAATAGGCTGTATTTTCGAAATCACCCGTTAAATATTTTTGTTCAGCTATTGCGCTCTGATACTTTGCCGAGTTGAAAAAATTATCATAAAATATGGCATTTGGTTTTTGCTTAAGAGCCTCTTTGCATTTTGCTGCCCCATCACCGGCAAATACTATCTTATTAGATACCAGTTGCTCATTAAACGAGCTATTATCAATTATTTTAGCAGTTACAGGTTCAACCTTTTCAAGGTTTGCCGTAAATAATGCTGTGTAAACTTCCATTCTTCTGGCATCAATCATTGGGCAGTAAAGTACATTATTTAGTGCTTTATCGTGGTCAAAAAGGTTACTAATACCAATAGCCATTGCTGTTAGCGTATCCACCGAAATTAGTGGAATGCTTAGCGCATAACAATACCCTTTTGCCGTTGAAACGCCAATACGTAAGCCTGTATATGAACCTGGACCTTTGCTAACCGATACGGCATCAAGGTTTGAAAAATTTAAGTTAGAATCAGCGATTACCTTTTGTGAAAATAGTGTAATATGTTCAGCATGAGAGTTTATTGTGTGCGACTCTATAGTGGAAACAGCTTTACCATCAACCGATAGTACTACCGAGCAAACACTTGTTGAGGTTTCAATATTTAATATTACAGCCAATATATAAGTTATTTCAATGCTTACTTCTATTATTATAAATCAGATTAAAAATCAATGTTATTAATAAGGTTTATTGGTGAAACGCTGTGTCTTAATTGTAAAAAATCTATTACTCAAAGTTTCTTAAAGATAAAATAAGAATTAATAGTACACATATTATTATTATTTTTCAGCAGAGTGATTAGTAACCTACTTTTTATCTTTTTTTGAGCTAAAAAGATCTTTTTTATCTACTTTTTCTACCTCATCCTTATTTTTTAACGTTTTTGAAACAGCACGATAAGGAGCCACAATTACTTCATCACCTTCTTTCAGTCCATTTGTTATTTGGATGAAAGTATTGTTTTGGATACCCGTAGTAACTTTCCGCATAATTGCCTTTCCGTCTTTATAAAGAAATACATATTCAACAACGGTTTTATCTTGTGTTACGCCTTTATCTTTTTGGAGGCTTTCCTCTTCGTGTATTTCTCGTGCAGATTTTTCTCGCCCTGATGTATCTGCACGGGTAGTAACTGCCTGAATGGGAACTGTAAGGATATTTGGAGCTATTTCAGTTTCTATTTCAACCGTTGCCGACATGCCGGGGCGGAAAGGGGATGATATTGCCGCATTTTTATTTATCAAATCGGAATACGAACTTTTAAGCATTTTTATTTTAACATCAAAATTTGTAACCTGATCGGCACTGATGCCAACTGTATTTGCCGATGTTGCAATTTCGGTAACTAAGCCTTTAAACTCACGGTTTAAGTATGCGTCCACTTCAATCATTGCTGTATCAAACAGGCTAACTCTAACAATGTCGTTTTCATTTACTTCAACATTTACTTCCAACACGTCTAAGTTTGCAATACGCATAATTTCGGTACCAGCCGAAAACTGAGATGCTCCTGTAACTCTTTCGCCAGCTTCAACATTTAACTTGGAAATTGTTCCTTCATTTGGCGCATAAATTGTTGTACGATTCAAATTTTCTTTTGATTCTTTAAGTGATGCCTGAGCACTACGCACCTGAAATTTACTTGATTTGTAGCTTTCTTCGGCTGCTTTAACTTCTGAGCCGGCAACTTCATACGATGATTTTGCTGTTTCGAAATCAGCATCTGAAATAACTTTTTTGTTCCAAAGGGTTTTGCTGCGTTTAAAGTCAAGCTCCGACTTAGTAAATTGTGCTTTACTTTGAGCCAGCCTTGCCTTTGAACTTGCTCGATTTGCCTCGGTGGTTTTTAATGAAGCCTCGGTTTTCTCATAGGCTCTTTTATAAATTTCAGGATCAATTTTTGCCAGCTTTTCACCTTTTACAACAAACTCGCCCTCTTTTACAAAAAGTTCAACAACTTCTCCAGAGATGTAAGGACTAATTTTGATGTCTTTAGCGGGTTGTATTTTCCCATTTGCCGATACTGTTTCTATAACTTTTCTGAGCTTCACCATTTCGGTTGAAACTTTGATGGCTCCTGAATTTCTACTCTTTTTTACTGCCAACACAACAATAATTGACAGTACAATTACTGCTGCAACAATAATCCAAATTTGTTTTTTACTATTTTTCTTTGCCATTAATGTGCTGTTTTATAATCTATTATGTGATAATCATTAATTAAAAAGTATGCTATAAAATTAATATTTATTTTATTCAACAAATTAATGTTCTTTTACATTTATAATGTCGCTTAATGTCATGCTTCTGCCAAGGTAAAAATCGAGAATTTTAATTTTAAAAATATAATCAAATTTTGAAGAAGCGAGGTCTGCTTCCGCATTGGCAAGCTGTGTTTTAACCACGTTATAATCAGTTGAATTAACCATGCCCAAATTAAACTTTTCTTTGGTATATTTAAACGATTCTTTAAATGAGTCAACGCTTTTCTTGCGCGATAAAAATGTTTGATACGAGGCAATGGCATCGGTGTATGCCGACTCAATACTTTTTCTTAACTTAAGCTTTTCCGACTTAAGATTTAGATTTACTGATTCGTAATAAATTTTCGATTTTTTAATATTTGTTGAAACCTGATATCCGTTTAAGATTGGTATTGATAGCCCGAGGCTTAGAGTGCCATAACGATTTTCTTTAAATTGAGTGTTGAAACCTATCATTTCATTATATCCGGGCTGACCGGGAATATAACTTTTCATTAGTTGGTCAGAAAAATTAGTTCCATATGAGCCTGATGCGTATAACCGCGGGCTACGCTGCCCTTTTGCTATAGACAAGCTACGCATAGCACTTTCAACTTTGTATTCGGCACTTTTTATCTCAGGCATAATTGTAACCGATTTATTATATATCATATCTGCCGGAAGTGGAGAGGGAGTGCCTGTTATGTCAAGGTCGGGTTTAAAAATATCAAAGGGGGTATTAGCTTCCATGTCCAACAATTGCTTCAGGTCGAGGTATGCTAAGTCCACTTTGTTTTTCGCACTCACTAAATTTGCATCATCGGCCGCCCCCTGTGCTTCAATGTCGTAAAGACTACCCTTAGAAACGGCACCTGCCTCTACTTGTACTTTGGTTCGGTTAATTTGTTCATGTGAAATATCTGCCTGACGCTGTGCATTGTTTACTAATTCAATGTTAAATAAGATAAGCAGATATGCAGCTGCAATATTCAGCGACATATCATTACGTATTTTATCGGAGGCGTATTTTTGAGAAAGATAGTCAAATTGTTTCTGGCGCACATTGTTTATTAGTTGTAGTCCGTTAAAAAGTGTTACCTGTGAGTTTAAAAAATAACTTTGTTGTATGCTTTTATTAGCATACCTGTTCGCCGATTGGTCGAATGAACGTCCCCAACCAAATGAATAAGAGGATGTTGCATTTAGCGAAGGAGCCAGACTATATTTACTTTGAGTTAAATCATTACCGGCTGAAGTAACATTTAGTACGCTTTGTTTAATCTGGATATTATTTTCATATGCATAATTAATGCATTCTTCTAATGTCCATAATTTTTGTGCCGGCAAGTTTAATACAAGCACGAAGAGGCTTAAAAACATAGTAATTGTAGCAGATCTTATTTTCATGTTATTTGTATTTATTTTTAGAAAATTATATATACAGCTAAAAACATGCTACAAAATTAATCAATTGAACAACAAATACATGATTAAAGTTTGTTAAATATATAATTTGGTAAGTGTTCAGTTATTTACTTTCTTTTTACATATTCGGGCATTGTTATTAAAAGCTCCCCTTTATTGGTAATTAGTCTTTGCAAGAAAACGCCAAATACTACGTTATTCTCGTTTTTGAATCAGTCA
>CAZGWS010000112.1:0-9758 GCA_964528805.1 uncultured Lentimicrobiaceae bacterium
ATTATTTGAACTTTGAATATACCATAGCGAAACACATCACAACTGGCAGGGTACAGAGTTTATCAAAACCGGTTGTCAGAATCTCAATTCTTAGTATTGCTCTGGGGCTTGCCCTAATGATTATTTCAGTAGCAATTGTAATTGGGTTTAAACACTCGGTAAGTGAAAAAGTTATGGGTTTTGCTTCAGATATCCGCCTAATCCCTTTTGATAATAACAGTTCGTTGCAGGGTAAACCCGTTAAAGTTACTGCTGATTTGATAAATAAGCTACAAAGTAATAAAAAGATAAAACATTTCCAGTTTACTGCACAAAAGGCAGGGCTTATTAAAACTGACAATCAAATATATGGAATTATTGTTAAAGGCGTTGGCAGAAATTTTGACAGCACTTTTTTAGTTAACAACTTAGTTAGTGGCAAATATCCAAACGTTAGTAGTTCGGCTAAATCAAATGAAATTATTATCTCTAACAAAATTGCCCAGAAATTAAATATTACAATTGGTACTGATGTGCGTGTATGGTTTATTGGCGAAGGAGAAACACATGCCAGAGGGAGAAAATTCAAGGTTAGCGGTATTTACAGTACCGGAATGGAAGAATTTGACAACATGTATATTATTGGCGATTTGCGTCAATTACAAAAACTAAATAACTGGGATAGTGATGAAATTGGAAGTATTGATATTATTGTAAATAATGTTGATGACATAAAAGGCTTATCACTTGAATTGTACAATTCCATTCCTTACGATGTTTCGGTAATTACTGTTTATGATGAATTTCCTCAGATATTTAACTGGCTTAATTTACTGGATACTAATGTTGTTGTACTATTGACATTGATGATAATTATTGCAACAATAACCATGATTTCAACATTACTGATATTGATAATTGAGCATACGGGAATGATTGGTTTACTAAAAGTATTGGGAGCATATAATAGCTCAATACGCAAAATTTTTATATATAGAGCATCAGGAATTGTGATAGCAGGTATGTTGCTGGGAAACTTTATTGGGCTATTATTTTATTTTATACAGCTAAATTTCAGATTAATCAGTCTCTCTCCCGAATCTTATTATGTTAACTATGTTCCGGTAGAATTTAGCTGGCTATACTTTGTGCTTTTGAATGCAGGTACATTTATCGTTTCGGTACTCGTACTCATTATTCCGTCGTATTATATAACGCGCATTGTACCGGCAAAAGCATTAAGATACGAATAACAATTGTGCGAAAACAATAAAATTACAATCAGGTGTTACACAATATATTAAACGGCTGTACGCAATATTGAGAAGCTAGTTTTCTCAAATTTCTCTTTAGCGTATTTTAGAGTAACATGCAAGTGTTTTATTCTCTTTTTAGCCGGCAGTTCAAACATGGCATCAATTAGTATAGCTTCAATAATAGAACGTAAACCCCGTGCGCCAAGCTTAAACTCGATAGATTTATCGACAACAAAACCAAGAGCATCGCTATCAAATTTAAGATCAATATTATCCATTATAAATAGCTTCTCAAATTGCTTTGTAATTGCATTCTTAGGTTCTGTTAATATACGTTTCAACGCAAACTTATCGAGTGAATTTAAGTATGAGAGAACAGGTAATCTTCCAACAATTTCAGGTATTAGTCCGTATTTTTTTATATCGCCCGGAGCGATGTATTGTAGTAAATGATCTTTATTAATATTTTGATCTTTCGCATTTGTAAATGAGTAGCCCATTACGTTTGTCCTTAGCCTTGATGCAATAATTTTATCAATACCATGAAAAGCACCACCTGCAACAAAAAGAATATTTTTAGTATTTACGGCTATCATTTTTTGCTCAGGATGCTTCCTTCCACCCTGAGGAGGAACATTAACAATTGTACCTTCGAGCAGTTTTAGCAGTGCTTGCTGTACTCCTTCTCCGGAGACATCTCGGGTAATCGACGGGTTATCACTTTTACGGGCAATCTTATCAATTTCATCAATAAAGATTATTCCTCTTTCTGCAGCAGCAACGTTATAATCGGCGGCTTGCAATAGTCGTGTAAGTATGCTTTCCACATCTTCGCCAACATAACCGGCTTCGGTAAGGACGGTAGCATCAGCAATGGCAAATGGCACATGCAGCATACGCGATATTGTTTTGGCGAGTAGTGTTTTACCAGTGCCTGTTTCGCCAACAAGTATAATATTCGATTTTTCTATTTCTACCTCATTTTCGTCAGCTACCTGATCGATACGCTTATAGTGATTATAAACGGCAACGGACAATACCCTCTTGGCATCTTCCTGACCAATTACGTAATTATCAAGAAACTTTTTTATTTCGGTTGGTTTCATGATCTTAGACTTGTCAAGCGTCATACTGAATGTATTTGAGCTTGCGCTTTCCTCCTTTAGGATGATATTAGCCTGTTCAATACAGAAATTGCAGATTTGAGCATCAATTCCTGAAACCAAAATACTAGTTTCTGACTCTGGTCGCCCACAAAACGAGCAATTACCTTTTCTCATTTTTTTTGCCATAAGAAGAATATTATTTTCTTACTTTATTTTTTATTAGTACTTCGTCAATCATTCCATAATCAAGAGCCTCTTGTGCCGTCATCCAATAATCTCTATCAGAATCTTTCCAAACTTTTTTGTAAGTTTGTTTTGAATGATGTGAGATAATTTCGTACAATTCTTTTTTAAGTTTCTGAATTTCTCTTGCAGTTATTTCAATGTCAGAAGCTTGCCCCTGAACACCGCCCATCGGTTGGTGTATCAATATACGTGAATGCTTTAATGCTGTACGTTTCCCCTCTGCACCTGCACACAAAATTACTGCTCCCATTGAGGCAGCCATTCCGGTACAAATTGTAGCAACATCAGGATTGATATACTGAATAGTATCATAAATGCCAAGACCGGCATATACAGAGCCTCCGGGAGTATTTAGATAAATTTGAATATCACGATTTGCATCGTTCGATTCGAGAAACAGTAATTGAGCCTGTATTATATTTGCAACATGTTCGTCAATAGCTACTCCAAGAAATATTATTCTGTCCATCATTAAACGCGAGAATACGTCCATTTGTGCAATATTGAGTTGCCTTTCTTCAATAATAGTTGGCGAAATATAACTGCCATATGCCGAACTATATTTATCTAGTGATATGCTACTGACTCCTAGATGCTTTACGGCATAGTTTCTGAATTCTTTGCTGCTGTTCATGGTTATTTAGTCTATTTTTGATGCAATTTCAATAAATTGCTCAGTGGTTACATCTTCATTCTTTGCTGTTACTTGTTCTTTAAAAAGTTTAACGAGTTTTTCGTCTTGAATGTCATTATATATCTTACGTTTTTCTTCCTCGTTGCTAAGTACTTGGTCAATAATACCCTCAATCTGAGGTGATAGTTCAGTACCGCCCATTGTATTAAAATATGCAGCTACTTTTGCTCTAACCTCTTCTTCTTTTACCTGCATGGCATCGGCATGTTCTTTCAATAACTCTCCTTCAAGAAGCTGCCATCTGAAAGTACGTGCATAGTTATCATATTGAGTGTCAATCTGTTCTTTGGTTATTTTACCATCGTTACTCTCAATTAGCCAACGTTTCAAAAATTCATCAGGTAGATTAATATCAGCAATTTTAATCAATTCTTTAACGGTATCTGCCAGAAACTGACGATCAGTATCGCGCTTATATTGCTCAGATATGCTCTCTGCAAGAGCTTTCCTAAATTCATCTTCGGATTTAATCTCTTTATCAGGAAATACTTTTTTGTAAAGATCTTCGCCCATTTCTGCTTCGTGGGTTCTAACAACCTTTACAATTTCAAACCTGTAATCCGATTTAAGTTTTTCATCACCTTCGTCATGACGGTTAAGCAATGATGCAACTTTCGATTCATCTTCAATAGTATTGAACAAGTTAAAGTCAATGCTATCACCTATTTTTTTTCCAATAAGTTGCTTTTTGATATCATCAGATTTAACATCGTCATATTTTAAAAAACCATCATTTTTTACACCACCATCTACAACAGCACCTTCAGTATCGAGTTCAATAAATTTACCTTGAAAAGCGTCACCTTCTTCAGATATTTCAGGATTTTCATCTTCACCAAATCTAACTTTAACATCTGCAACAGCTTTATCAACTTCCGAATCGTTAGCAGTAATAATATAATTAGGTACAACAATATCTTCAGATAGTTTCACTTCAAATTCAGGAGCAAGACCTATGTCGAAATAGAAATCAAAATCTTTTTGGTTTTTAAAATCAACGTTTTGTGATTTTTCAACATTTGGAAGAGGATTGCCAATTACATTTATTTTATTATCGTTAATATAATTGTTTAGAGCTTCAGAAAGTGTTTTGTTAACTTCGTCAACCATAACACTGGTTCCATACATTTTTTTTATCATGCCAATTGGGACCATACCGGGTCGAAAACCAGGCATATTTGCTTTTTTACGATAATCAGAAAGTTGCTTGTTTACCGATTCAATATAGTCGCTTTCCTGAAGGTTGATGTGAATTAAAGCTGTTAATTCGCCAACTGATTCTTGAGATATTTTCATTTATTTTTCTTGTTAGGTTCAAAAAAAAAACTGCACTATATCATGCAGAGTTTAAGGTTGAGCTAAAAAATAATAGTATATAATTTGTTTTGTACTTTGTATCTTTCGTGCTATTAAACATAAATAACCAAATAATCTGCATTTACTTATAAAACATTACCGGCATAAATATTTTTTTTCAATTAGTAAACTTTTATGCCGGGATGAACAAAAGTTTAACTTTGTACGGATGAAGGGAATCGAACCCCCACGCCTCGCGGCACTAGATCCTAAGTCTAGCGCGTCTACCAATTTCGCCACATCCGCATTATTTGTACATAAAATTGGGCTGCAAATATACTATTTTTTTGTTTTTAAATAGTGTTTTTTTAAGAATCTTATTTTTTCATTATAACAGCATCAGCAAACGAAATAATTTCGCTGTAAAGCTTTTGAATTTTATTAATATCACTATCTTTTTTCAGTACTAATATTCTATAATTCCAACCAATTTTAATTTTAATAAATATGTTGCGCCACATCCAGGCAAATGCGGCTGTAGCAGCAAGACTAATTAAATAAACGAGTATTGTTACCCAGCTACTAAAAATGAGTACTACAATAAGCAATTGAACTATATAGTATAACGGGAATACAAACATAGAAATTACAAACTTAAATGAGCTTTGAAGTTGAGGATCTTTTCGTTTTTTAGATAGCTCTAATGGTAAGTAATAAGGTATAAAGTTGCCAATAAATCCATAAATAAAAACCGGCAATGTTATAAGCAGTGCTACTGAGTTTATCAGAAGATTAAAAAAGCTTATTCCCTTGTGTTTAATAACAACATTAGTGAGACCATGTTTTTCTCTTAAATTAACATACCGAGATATTAATTTACCACATTCGGCAATGGCTTCAGGATTTTGTTTTTCATATTCATCAAAAGCATTGATTATTTGTTGATCGATGCGGATAATATTTTCCTGAGCTCTATCATCTACACCCAATATTTTTGCCATATTATAACGATAGATAACACGTAGTTCGTTGTACAACTGGTAATTATCATCACTTTCAATATTTATAATTAGTTGTTTAAGATGAGAACTAAGTCTGTTTTTTATTTGATTGATTGCTATTGCACGATTTACTTTATACTGCTCAAGATAGTCAATTACTGCAATCGGTTTACCAAAATTCACCACTATCGAACTTCTGTAGTTTTGATAATTATCATAATAAATTCCGACAGGGACAATTTGCGTATCCAAACTAAAATTACTTGATTCTTCTGTCTCGAAAGCCATCCGGGCGAATCCTTTTTTAAGGGGGCGTAACCTTTTAATACCGGAGTGATTTCCTTCGGGAAGAATAACCATTGCATTACCGGCATTAATAATATCAATTGTTTTACCGATTATCTCTTTACTTTTTTTAACGCTATCATAGCCGTCGCGGATACGGTAAATGGGCAGTATTTTAAGGAAATATAATATTTTAGCAATGGCAGGTTTTTTAAATATATCGGCACGAGCTACAAATACAAGCTGTATGTTAGTGGTAAAAAATAATGCCAATGCATCCATCAATGCATTTTGATGATTTGGGGTAAAAATGATTGGTTTCCCTGTTGGTATATTATCTGTTCCTACAACGGTATATTTTTTATAATAAATAATGTTATGCCAAAATCTCACCCAAATTTTAAGAACTGAGTATCCAAACGATTTTTTTTCAATATTTGATAATCCCATTGTTTATCCTATTAACACATTTAGCCGGCAACTTTTCTACTTTTACGTAAACCATAATTAAACTTTGTCCAATATCCGGCTAAAAATAATCCAGCCAGTATGTGCCATATACCCCACCAGGCAGCAATTACAGCCATGCCACCCAGTTCAAGTTCCGGTGGAAATATCTTTGGATTAAAAATCAGCACTAATGCAAGTCCTGAGTTTTGAATACCGGTTTCGATGGATATTGTCTTCCGGTCTTGTATCGGGCGTTTCCCAATAGCACCCAAAAAATACCCGGTTCCAAATGCTAAAGCGTTATGTATTAATACAATAAGAAATATATAACCAATTGCTATTTTGAAAAAATCAAAGTTTTTAACCAACGCAATTATTACAATTACGGCAAATAAAATAATTGAGAAAGTTTTAATAGGTTTTACAATTTTTGATGTAAATACAGGAAACTTATTATTTATAAATATGCCAAGTACCATTGGGATACCAAGAATTATCAATACTGTTTTAAACATCTGATAAGTATCAATTTCTAAGGGACGTAAGAGCATACCGGGATCGGAAGCCTGATAATAATCTATTGTAAGTTTACCCCAAAAAGCAAAATTAAGTGGTGTAAAAAATATAGCACTTATAGTTGCTATGGCTGTTAAACTAACACTTAGTGCTATATTACCTTTGGCAAGCGATGAGATAAAGTTGCTTACATTACCTCCCGGGCATGAAGCCACAAGTATCATACCGAGTGCCATTGTTGGTGTTAAATAATTGTGAAGAACAATAGTCAGCAAAAATGTTAAAAATGGCAATACCAAAAACTGCGATATTACTCCAATAACAGCCGACTTAGGGTTACGGAGTAGTTTTACAAAATGGTCTGTCTTAATTTCCAGCGCAACGCCAAACATAACAAATGCTAATGCGATATTGAGTTCGTGAAGATTGCTGGCACTAAAGTTTAATCTTATCTCGTCAAGTGCGTAAAGTGCATCCATGTATTTAATTTTTGTTTAACAATATTATTTCTTCCCCTTCTTATACCCATCAGCATCCTAAATTATTTAGTCTTTGCAAGAAAACGCCAAATACTGCGTTATTCTCGTTTTTGAATCAGTCAACTACAATTCGTAAACCCCTTGAATTCAAAAACTTCGAAAGTCTTGTCTTTGATGCTTTCTTATCAAAGACTTGAAAATGATGAGTTTTCTTGCAAGCACTAATTAAGAAGCATCTTAAATTACAGAGAATAAAACCCAACTAAATCTAATATACCCTGTAAATAATTGGCATATATAATAAAAATATTTTGAATAAAGGTAATTATTTAATAATAAAAACCAAGCTATTACATTATCAAACACTATAATCAACTGATTAACACTGCATAGAAATCTTTTTAACAGATGAGTATTAATAATTATTCTGTAAACATGTAAACGTGATTTATTAAGTTACTACTTTTGCGGCAAATTGTAATAAATGACTGCTGAATATACTGACGATAGCATCCGATCTCTTGATTGGAAAGAGCACATACGGCTTAGACCCGGGATGTATATTGGTAAATTAGGCGATGGTAGCTCGCAAGATGATGGTATTTACGTTCTTATAAAAGAAATCATTGATAACTCAATTGATGAATTTGTAATGGGACATGGAAAAATTATCGACGTTAGCGTGGTTGACAGGAAAGTAATAATAAGAGATTACGGTCGCGGAATGCCCCTTGGGAAAGTAATTGAATGCGTGAGCAAGATAAACACGGGTGCTAAATACGATTCAAAAGTTTTTAAGAAAGCTGTTGGTCTGAATGGCGTTGGCTCCAAAGCTGTTAATGCTTTATCGCAAACTTTTTGTGCACAATCAATCCGTGATAACAAAACCAAAGTAGTTGAGTATGAGCGTGGTGTATTGGTTAACAATGAACCGGTTACAGGCACTTCAGAAAAACAAGGCACAAAAATTAGCTTTACACCTGACTCTGAGCTTTTTGGTAACTTTCATTTTCTAATGGAGTATATTGAAGAGATGCTTTGGAATTATGTTTTTCTTAACAATGGGATAACAATAATATTCAATGGCGAAAAGATGCAGGCAAAGAATGGTTTAGTTGACCTGCTTGAGCACAATATTAACGGTAACGGTCCGGTACGTTATCCAATAATACATTTACTTGAAGAAGACTTTGAATGTGCATTCTCGCACAGTTCGCGCTCTTACAGCGAAGAATATTTTTCGTTTGTAAACGGTCAGCATACAACTCAGGGGGGTACACACCAAACTGCCTTCAGAGAAGCCATTGTTAAAACAATACGCGAATTTTACAATAAAGATTTTGAGACTAGTGATATCCGTTCTTCAATAATTGCTGCAATTAGTATTAAAGTTCAGGAGCCTGTTTTTGAATCGCAAACCAAAACTAAACTTGGATCACTTTTGATAGAGCCTAATGGTCAGAGCATTAGAAACTATATTAATGGTATCGTCAAACGAAACTTAGATAATTATCTCCATATAAATACGGAAACAGCCGATGAGCTGCTTAAAAAAATTCTTCAGTCGGAGAAAGAGCGCAAAGATATGGCCGGTATTAAAAAGCTGGCTCGTGAAAGTGTAAAAAAGGCCAGCTTACATAATAAAAAGCTTAGAGATTGCAGAATTCATCTTAACAGCAATCATGAAAAACGCTTAGACACAACGCTGTTTATTACAGAGGGCGATTCGGCAAGTGGGTCGATTACTAAATCACGTAATGTGCAAACTCAGGCAGTTTTTAGTTTAAAAGGCAAACCGCTAAACTGTTATGGTATTGGCAAAAAAATTGTTTATCAAAATGAAGAATTTAACCTGTTGCAAGCTGCTCTTAACATAGATGAAAGCATTGAAAATCTGAGGTATAACAATATTGTAATTGCTACCGATGCAGACGTTGACGGTATGCACATAAGATTGCTTTTGCTCACATTTTTTCTCCAGTTTTATCCGGATATTGTTAAAACAGGACACGTTTATATATTGCAGACACCTTTGTTTAGAGTGCGCAATAAACGTAAAACCGAATATTGCTATTCTGATGAAGAGCGTAATAAAGCAATAAAAGCATTAAAACCTAATCCTGAAATAACTCGATTTAAGGGTCTTGGAGAGATTTCACCTTCCGAGTTTAAATACTTTATCGGCAAGACTATCCGCCTCGACCCTGTTTTCCTCAGAAGAGAATCACTTGTGGATGAAATACTTACTTTTTATATGGGCAAGAACACTCCCGATCGTCAAAAATTTATCATTGAGAACCTCCGTGTTGAAGAAAATATTGAAGTTTAATAATTACTATTGACTCAGAACAACAATACGTTAGCTATGGCACTACTCTCACAATATCAAAAACATCATATAGAATATGTTAATAATAAAGTAGCAACATATATTAATAGTTGAATAATCT
>CAZGWS010000113.1:0-9582 GCA_964528805.1 uncultured Lentimicrobiaceae bacterium
TAATAGTAATTACCGATGAAAATGTAGCGAAATTGTGCTTACCTGTTTTTAAAGCTAAACTCCCAATTATTAATACGGCTGATGTTATAACAATAGTAAGTGGTGAAGAGCATAAAACGATAACACAATTAATATATATTTGGAAAGAACTAACAAGGCTTAACGTTAGCAGACACGACCTAATAGTTAACCTTGGTGGTGGTATTGTAACAGACATGGGAGGCTTTGCAGCAGCAACATACAAAAGAGGTGTTGAATTTATTAACTTTCCTACAACATTATTAGGGATGGCAGATGCTGCAATTGGAGGAAAAACAGCTATCGATTTTGAGGGATTTAAAAACCAAGTTGGTCTTTTTGCTAACCCAAAAAGCGTTGTTATCGATCAAATATTTTTACAAACACTAGATAAAACACAATGGCAATCAGGATTTGCCGAGATTCTAAAGTATGGTTTAATATCTGATTGTAAACTTTGGCAAACCCTCGAAGGTAAAACAATTAAAGATGTGAAAAGCTGGAACTATGTGATAACCGCAGCCGCTAAAAATAAAATTGATATAGTAAATGTTGACATGTACGAAAAAGGAGTTCGTAAGAAACTTAATTTCGGTCATACAATCGGTCATGCCATCGAATCTTATTATCTAAACTCTAAAAACCAAATAACGCACGGAATGGCTGTTGCAGCAGGTATGATTTGTGCATCATGGCTATCCTTTAAAACACTAAATCTTGAACATCAACAACTTAGCATCATCATCAATACAATTGATATTAACTTTAAACGCTTAAAAATAACAGAGATTGACATACCGGCAATTATTACAATAATGCAGCAGGACAAAAAAGCAGTTAACAACAAACATAACTTCAGCTTAATTGCTGAAATTGGTAAGGCAGTATTCGATGTGGAAGTTAGTAATGACAAAATTATTGAAAGTCTAAAATTTTACATTAATCGAGAAACCCTCTGATGTCAACAATAAACTTAATAAAAAAATCGGCAGTTGCTTACGGCAAAGTTGTTTTAAATGGTTCAAAAAGTATTAGCAATCGTGTAATGATAATAAAAGAGTTGTCACACAGTGATTGCACAGTCAATAATATTTCATTATCTGATGACACTCAACGTCTTACACGTTATTTAAAACTGATAGAAGCATGTGGTAAATCAGGTATCCCGATGGTATTGGATGCTGCAAATGCAGGTACTGTATTGCGATTTTTAACCGCATTTTTAATTTACCGCGAAGGAACATGGCTAGTCACAGGTTGTGATAGAATGAAAAAACGACCGGTTAAAGGACTTGTTGACGGATTAAGGCTGCTTAAGGCAAACATTAGCTATACTGAAAAAGAAGGCTTTGCTCCTTTACTTATCAGAGGAAACGACATTACAGGTGGGCGCATTGCTGTTGACGTTTCGCAAAGCAGTCAGTTTGTTAGCGCAATAATGCTCATTGGACCATATTTGTACGAAGGATTAAAAATTAGTTTTAAGGGGGAGCCGGTTTCATTACCTTACATAGAGATGACTCAAAAATTAATGCAAAAATTTGGTGCTTATGTTGAGATTAATAGTGACGATGTACACATCCTAAATGGAAAATATAAGTTTCACGAAACTACAATAGAATCGGACTGGAGCTCAGCATCATATTGGTACGAAACTGCTGCACTTACAGATGATGCCAGAATTACTATAACGGGATTAACAAGAAGTAGCCTGCAAGGCGATAGCATTCTTGTAGAAATATTTCAACAATTAGGTGTTAAAACTACCTTTACACCGGATGGGATAACGCTAACCAAAACTAATACAATTGCTGACAAATTTTCGTATAACTTTGAGGGATGCCCCGATATTGTGCCGGCTGTAATGGTAACCTGTGCCGCACTTGGAATTTATTCTGTTTTTAAAAATATCGGGCATCTTGCTTTTAAAGAGTCGAACAGGATAAAAGCACTAACAACTGAGTTAAAAAAAATTGGTACATCGTTACATAAAGTAAAAAATTCATACACGCTTTCTCCAAATTCAAGTTTACCATACAAAAAGCTGTCATTCAGCACCCATGGCGATCATCGCATTGCAATGTGTATAGCCCCATTAGTGCTAAAATATAACAATATTGAAATAGAGAATCCTCATGTTGTAAATAAATCCTATCCGTCATTTTGGGACGATTTAAAAAGTCTTAATTTTGCAACCTTAAAATAATTTACATGAATCTAAAGGAAGTTGACATATTTATACCCTGTTTTATTGATCAGGTATATCCGCAAACCGGATTTAATATGATTAAGGTATTAGAAAAAGCCGGTGTTAAAGTTCATTACAATCCAAATCAAACTTGCTGCGGACAGATGGCATTTAACAGTGGTTTTTGG
The DNA here is from genome assembly GCA_964528805.1 of uncultured Lentimicrobiaceae bacterium. Taxonomy (GTDB): domain Bacteria; phylum Bacteroidota; class Bacteroidia; order Bacteroidales; family F082. The sequence goes on from CAZGWS010000113.1 coordinate 2,395, forward strand.
GATAAAGCCAAGAAGCTGGGTGAAAAATTTATTCAAGACTTTGACAATGACCGCTTAATTGTTGGTCCTTCGGCTTCATGCATAGGCTATGTTAGAAATGGTTACAATGAATTATTCTATAATGGAGCATATCATAACGAGTACAAGCAATTACAACGTAATATATATGAAATAACCGATTTTTTAGTCAACGTTATTAAAGTTACAGACTTTGGATCTGTATTCGAACACAAGATAACATATCACGACTCGTGTGCTGCTTTGCGCGAATACAAGCTAAACGACGAACCTCGTCAATTACTTCAAAACGTAGCAGGCTTGGAGCTTATTGAAATGGAAGATACTCACGAGTGCTGTGGTTTTGGAGGAACATTTTCTGTAAAATTTGAGCCAATATCTACAGCTATGGCAGAACAAAAGGTTCATAATGCACTAGAAACAGGAGCTGAGTATATTGTCTCTACAGATAGTTCATGCCTAATGCACCAATATGGTTACATAAAAAAACACAAGCTACCAATAAAAGTAGCTCACATTGTTGATGTGTTGGCATCAGGCTTGTAACGCCTGTGTTTATAGATCATAAATGATTTAACTATTTTGCACCCGTGGCATTTCCGAGTAATTCCTCTAATTCCTTTTTGCCAACAGGTTTACCTATAATTCTTTTATTTTCATCAAGTACAAAAATTGTAGGCGTTGCTACAACACCATATTCTACTACAATTTTGCCATTCCAACCTACTAATTCAGCAATGTTAGTCCAACTATAACCACTATCATCAATGCTACTCATCAAGTCTTCTTTCGATTTGTCGATAGAAATAGCTATGACCTTAAAATTCTTACCACCATCGTAATACGAATTTATAATTGGCATTATATCGTCGCAGTGCGGACACCAACTTGCCCAAAAAAGCAGGACAGTTTTCTTTGCCTTAAATTCGCTCAATACTATTCTATTACCCTCAACATCAGTAGTATCAAAGTTAGGAGCTATCTGACCTATGGCAAGTTTTTTAATCAATTCCAGCTTATTTGTAAGTTTTAATTTACGTTCAGTATTTTCGCAAAACTGATCAAGAGTGTTCACACTTGCAATATGCTCAAGTCCTTTATCGAACCCAATTGACTCAAAACCATGAATTAAAAAATTAGTTAAAAACTCATAAATGCGTTGGTTAACCTGTGCGTATGCTAAAACAGAGTCAACACCAATTAGCATATTATCCTCCAGTTCATCCTGCGAGTTCGCATTATTCTGATAAAGAGAAAGATAACCAACAACTTTAGAAGTTAAAAAAGTGCTTCTGATGAGCATTGTGTCATTAAAATCAACATTATCAAAATAATGCTTCTTCAAATAAATATTTTGCTCATCAATGGTAATTGTAGGGTCAGCGAAAATAGGTCTGTCGGCTTTTAAAAACTGTGCTGCAAGTGTTTCAGGGTTATTATCAATAAGTTGATCGATACGAGTATTTAACTCATATTGTACTGTTTTATAACGATTTAAAGCATCTGTATAAAAACTGTCATCAGGTGGATAACTATTTATAAATTTCTTTAGTAAATCAAGTTTATAAGTATCAATACCTTTGATATTAAGGTAATCATAATAAATTAAATTCTCAATAGAATTTACAATTTGAATACCATCAGTTTTATTAAATCCGGTAGTAACAAACTGTATGTCTTCATTGTTATAAATAAGCTCTACTGCCTTCTCAGGACCATTTATTACTACATACATCCCTGGTTCGCTGTTTTCCGGCATTTCAAAAGTAAAAGCCCCCGTCAAATCAGTTGTGGCAGTATCAACAATAGTGCGTTTCTCTCCCATCAACTGCATCAGATACAAATTTTCATTTTTTAAACCTGTTATTGTACCGGATATGCTATGTTCCTGTGAAATTCCAACCATGCTTGCCAAGAACATTATCGCTACTAAAAACCAAACTCTCATAACAAATATCATTAAATGAATTAAACTAATAAAAGCACAAAAATAATGAATTAGATGTATTAGCGTAATTTTTTTATTTTAGCATTTTCCACAATCTATAACAATGAAATACATTAAAGCATCAGTAAGCGATAGTATAGGAGTAATTACATTTGGTAATGATAAAAAGCGTAACGCATTATCATACAGCATGATTAATGAACTTATTAAAGCTTTTAACGAATTAAAATATAAAGACGCAAGAGTGATTATCCTAAGAAGCAATTCCAAGGCAAAAGTTTGGTCGGCAGGACTTGACATAAGTGAGCTTCCTGCACCGGGCAAAAATCCAATGGGCTTAAACCATCCACTTGAGAAACTACTACGCCTAATCGAGGATATAGAAATACCTGTAATTGCAATGATAACCGGTACGGTTTGGGGTGGGGCTTTTGAATTGGCAATCACTTGTGATATTGTGATTGGAACACCTGCCTGCTCATTTGCAATAACACCGGCAAAGATGGGTGTTGCATACAATGCATCCGGTCTGCAACATTTTTTAAATATTATGAACTTAAATATCGTCAGGGAGTTATTTTTTACTGCAGAACCAATTGATGCAAAAAGAGCGTATAAAGTTGGAATAATTAATAACCTGATAAATGAGGATGATATTCAGGAGTACACATTTAAAATGGCACAGAAAATAGTACTTAATTCACCACTGAGCATCGGAATAATCAAAAAGCAATTAAACTTATTGAAGAAACCAACGCCATTAACTATCAATATTTTTGAAGAAATAAACGAGCTTAGGAAAAGCTCATATCACAGTTGCGATTACGCCGAAGGCAAAAAAGCTTTTCTTGAGAAAAGATGTCCGATATTCACAGGAAATTAATGTTTTTACGCAGCACACTAAGTTTAACAAGGTTATAAGTAGCAGAATATGATTATTTAACCTATCTTTGTAGTACACTTACTAAACACCTACGAATAATGAAAATTAGTATTAATTTTAAAAACTTATATACGTTCCTATTACTAACACTGGTTTCCTTTATTTTTATTAATAAAGCTCATGCTCAAATTCCAACAACTCAAGATTGCTTAGGTGCAATAGCTGTATGCGATTATATTTATGTTGAGGAATATACTGCCACAGGTTATGGTAATTACTACGAAATACCAACAGGGCAAACATGCCCAAATCATTGTATGGATGGTGAAAAAAATAGCCGCTGGTATATTTTTACGGTTGTACAATCAGGTATGCTTCGGTTTGAGATTACACCTCAACAACCGACAGATGATTACGACTGGGCTGTTTTTAACTTAACTACATATACTTGTGATGACATTTGGAGCCACCCAACGTGGATGCTTTCCAGTTGTAATGCAGCCGGAGGTGTTGGATACCAAGGTGCAACAGGAATTAGCTCCCTTAATGGGGGAGGCGTAAATTGTAACAACGGCGGTTTCACAAATAAATGGAATGCCGATTTAGAAGTTTCCGAAGGGGAAACATATGTACTGGTGGTAAGCGACTGGACGCAAACACCCGGAGGTTATACACTTGATTTTAGTGCTTCAACAGCTGTTATTTTTGACGATCAACAGCCATATATAGAATATATTGGCGGCGATTTGATAACAGCATGTGGGACTAACGAACTATTTGTAAAGTTTAACGAAAATGTTAAATGTAGCTCGATTCAACCTAACGACTTTAAACTTTCAGGTCCAGGGGGTCCATATGTTATCGATAGTATTTTTGGCAATAATTGCAGCATTGGAGGCAACAACGAACGTGAATATACATTGTATTTTACACCGGCAATCTATCAAGGTGGCGACTACACACTTGAAATTAGGCAATTTAGCTTTATCTCTGATGCTTGTAATAATTATGCTCAAAATGAAACTTACGATTTCTTTATTAATCTTGATTCACCTACTGCCAACGCCGGTGAAGACATTGATATACCTTACGCAGCTACTGCAACACTGGCAGGATCGGCGACAAATGGCTCCGGCGATTATTCATATAGTTGGATACCGGCGGAGTTGCTAAATGACCCTAACATACCAACGCCTACAACAGTTAGCCTTACAACAAGCACACAGTTTATGCTTTCTGTTAGCGATCAGCAAAGCTATTGTGTTGGTGAAGATACTATGTGGGTTAATGTGGTTGGTGGTCCTCTTGGAATTACTATGAGCACCAGCAATAGTGAAATTTGTAATGGCGAAAGAGTTGATTTATATGTTAATCCCGACGGTGGCGGCGGTGATTACACTTATTCTTGGTCATCAAATCCTGTTGGCTTTAGCTCGTCGGAGCAAAATCCATCTGACTTTCCATCTGATAATATTTGGTATATTGTTAACGTTACAGACGGCTATACAGACATTACCGATAGTGTTTACATTATTGTGAACCAGCTTCCTGACGCCTTTGCAGGTGATGATCAAATAATTAATCAGGGGACAACTACTACACTTGAAGGTGTTGCATCAGGTGGTAATGGGACTTACTCATACCATTGGGAACCTGCAAGTTGGCTGGAATCGAACAACATTACTGATCCCCTTACTTTACCATTACCAGCACCAACCGTGTTTACCCTCTGGGTTACAGATGAAAATGGATGCGAAAGCGACCCTGATGATGTACTAATAAATGCAAGCGGTGGTGGACTTTCTGCTTTTTTATTAGCTGAACCTAGTAAAATTTGTATTGGGCAATCAACAGCAATAACAGCAAATGCAAGCGGTGGCGGACTTGAATATACATATACGTGGACTTCTGACCCAATTGGCTTTACATCTACGTCAGATTCAATATTTGTTTCTCCGGACGTTACAACAACTTATAATCTGCTATTAAAAGATCAATACCTAACTGAGGTTGAATCGAGCATTACAATAACCGTTGACCCATTACCCGAGATTAACCTTATTCCGGCAAATGCTAATTCATCAGGCGATACAATAACCGTATGTGTGCGTAATGCCGTAACATTGGATGCCGGACATGACGATGATCCCTCAAACACTGAATATTACTGGACAAAAACACATCTTGCAAATCGCTTATACACAGCATCTACTAATGGGACTTGGATAGATTTTCAGACACATCCTGTAAGGGTAACCAGCGGTAGTACAGGTTGTATAAATACAGATAGCGTTACTGTGTTTTTCGACTTTAACGAATGTGAGTTAGGGATACCGGAGAACTCATCAAATTTATCTAAATATATAACAATTCAACCTAATCCCAATAATGGAAGCTTCGTTGTTAACATTAGTAAAAATATTGGAAAATTAAACGTTAGTATTTTTAATACTCAAAGTAAAATTGTGTTTAACACAGATTGGAATGATATACACGAAACCATTTTTTCAAGGCGCATTACAACTGATTTATCGCCGGGCATTTACTTCATTTTGTTTAAGTCGGATGATGAAAAGGTTATGAAAAAATTGGTGATAAACAGGAAATAATACTACTTAATTTTGGTGTTGTATTTATCCATAAATCTGGTAAGATAAAGTTGCATGTTTTCTTCAGGCATTGGCAAATTAGCATAAGCAATTGTCCCGTCAGGATTTATAAAAACGTATGATGGGTAAGTGATGACATTGTATTTTTCGAGCCCAAGTACTCTATTGCCTGTTTTAAATACCGGCCATGTAAATCTGTTTTGTTTGATATAGTTAGTAATACTATTTATGTTATCGCCGGCAACAATAGTAATAATTTCGAATTTATCATTATTGATATTTTTTAGTTCGTTAAGTCTCTTCATCTGAAAATTACAAATTTTACAGTTTTCTTTCACAAAATCTAATAATATAAATTTACCTTTATACTTTTCAAGGGATATTGTATCATCATCAGAATTATAAAGAGTTAGGTTTGGAGCCTTACTCCCACTTTGCATAGCAGTTAAAGTTAAAATAAAATCTTTTGCAATAGTCCTATTTTCAGCATATTTAGAAGTAGATAGTATCTTTCTAAGTTTTGAAATAACTTGATTTTTTTCTATATCACGGTTATGATAATTGCGTGAAAGAAGTAGCATTTCAACAATTTCACTTACTCTACCGTCGTGCGCAAACTGCTCATTACGGGATATTAATTTTGTAAAAATATTAGCATCATTATTATTTATTGCCAAAATAAGCTCACTATATGAAAATAACTTTTCAGTATCGAAGTAACTACTAAAAAAATCTTTAAAAAACTCAGTATATTGAATATTATTATAAAGAACAGGCTTGTTAACAATATAATTATCAAGTATTTGCTCGTTATTTTCTTTTTTACTAAGCCATAAAAGAGATGCCAATGAATACTTAACATAGTTACTAACGTAACTGCTATCTACAATATATTCCTTGCTCATATCGTCCACAAATTGCACTACCACCGACTTATCTCTATATTTATAAATGCTATTCACATTATTATAAATAAACTCGTTATATTTTACGTTGAAGTCGCCAATTCCCTTCTGAACACCGCCATCATCAGCTTCAACAGAAAAATTTAGAGGGAGTTTGTCAAATATTGAACCTTTACCCAATGTTGTGTCAAGCGGGATACTAAAATTATATTTTGCTCCTGATGTTAAATAAAACTCACCCTTTTCAAGCCCAATGGCTAAATATGCAAAAGTAGTTTGGTTAACATTAAAGTTTAAGGTGAACTCACCTGAGATGTTAGTCCTGCTTTCAGCAATTGTATTCTCTAAAAGCGAAAACTGGTCAGAATACACAATTACTCTAACCAATTTATCATCTCTTCCTGTAGCAGTTCCTACTACATCAACATTTTGAGAAAACATTGAGATAAAAAATAGGTTTACTAATATAAGCAGAATATTCTTAAACATTTAGAATATTTTAATTGAGTACGTATTACAAATTAGTTTATGATACACACAAGTAATTTTAGACAATAAAAAATAGCCTTCAACTCATTGTTTCATTTGCCACACAACTGATGGTACCATCGCACTTACATCACCTCCATTACGAATAACATCCCTTACAATTGATGATGAAATAGGAGTATATTTGGCTTCAGTAAGTAAGAAAATAGTTTCTATATTATTATCTATCATACTATTAACCTGACCAATACCTCTTTCAAATTCAAAATCGGCAGCAGTCCGTAAACCTCTTAGAATATATTGTGCGTTTTTTTTTCGGCAATAATCAATTGTAAG
>CAZGWS010000114.1:0-9546 GCA_964528805.1 uncultured Lentimicrobiaceae bacterium
CTTATAGCCACTAAATAATCATCCAAATGTTTGAAGATGTTGCAGCCTGCTGTAAACTCCATCCTGTGCAATAAGAGATTCGTGTGTACCACGTTCTGCAATTTGTCCTTTTTTAAGTACAATTATCTCATCGGCATGCTGTATTGTTGACAGCCTGTGAGCAATAACCAGCGTTGTGCGGTCTTTCATAATATTAAACAATGCCTTTTGCACAAGTTTCTCCGACTCCGTATCTAACGATGATGTAGCTTCGTCGAGTATTAATATTGGTGGGTTTGCTAATACTGCCCTCGCAATACTAATACGCTGCCTTTGTCCACCGGAAAGTTTTAACCCCCTATCACCAATATTAGTTTGGTAGCCATTTTCAGATTGCAAAATAAACTCGTGAGCATTGGCAATTTTTGCAGCATTCACAACATCTTTTTCTAAAACATTGGTTTTACCAAAAGCTATATTGTTAAAAATACTATCGTTAAACAATATGCTTTCCTGCGAAACTATTCCCATCAAGGCTCTTGTTTCGTTTATCTTTAAATCTTTTATGTTACTGCCATCAATTAAAAGTTCGCCATCATCAACGTCATAGTACCTTGGTAATAAGTCGGCCATCGTCGATTTCCCTCCGCCTGATTCGCCCACAAGTGCAATAATTTTCCCCTTCTCTATTTTAAGATTTATATTCTTAAGCACAAATATATTTTCATACTTAAAGCTTACATTTCTGTATTCAATACTTTTCTTAAACGATTTTATCGGCAATGCATTGGGTTTTTCCTCAATAACCTCATCTGCATCAAGTACTTCAAAAATACGCTCTGCCGAAGCTATCCCTTTTTGAATGCTGTAAAAGCCTTGTGCAAACGTTTTTGCCGGCGGAATAATCTGCGAAAAAATAACAATGTAGGTGATAAAATCAGCAGCTTTTATCGTCGGATCGGCTGATAAAACCATTTGCCCTCCAAACCACAACACAATTACTATTACAACCGACGACATAAACTCACTCAAAGGTGATGATAAATCACGACGTCGATAAATCCAAATTAATAAGTCTGAATAAGAGGAATTTGCATCTTTAAACTTACGGTCAGAATAATCAATTGCGTTAAACGACTTAATAATTCTAAGTCCCGAAATCGACTCTTCAATATTTGACAGAAGCCCGGCAAATTTCGACATACCTATTTTTGATTGCTTGCGCAAACTTTTGCCAATCCTGCCAATAATAAAACCGGTAACAGGAAGTATGATAAGTACAAATACTGTAAGCCTCGGACTCATGCTAACCATAAATGCAAAATAAGCTATTATAGTTATGGGGTCGCGAATAATCATCTCTAAGTAATTCATAATTGAATACTCAACCTCCTGAACATCAGTGGTAACTCGCGCAATTATATCGCCTTTTTTATGCCTTGTAAAAAATGAAAGAGGAAGCGTCAGCAGCTTGTTGTATATGTCATTTCGTATGCCTTTAATAGCACCCACACGTACATTTGCCATGTAATACATTGCAAAAAATCGGGCTAAATTTCTAAAAAAGAAAGCAAAAATTAATACCGCACAAATATATACCAATGCCTGTACTTTACCGCTGGTAATAATTATCTGGCTAATCTGATAATTTAAAAAATTTAATAACGCATCAGCATTAAAAGCGAATACCGGCTTCTTGGTTATCAGGTCGTTCATGCCAAATAGCAGGTTCAAAAACGGAATGAGCAGAGCAAACGAAAATAATGAGAAAACAATTGTGAGAAGATTAAAAAATACGTTTAGTCCGGCGTATCCGTAGTAAGGTTTTATGTACGCCAGTATCCTATAAAATTTCTTCATTATGCTAATATATTTTTGCAAAGATACACAGAGTTGCGCAATAAATAGATATACGTATTTTTTACATATTTATTTTGGGGGCGGTTGCCTGCCGACATAAAAATTTCGGCAGACACCGGGTTTTACATTTATAGTTGTCTTATTCCAATTGTGTTTTTGTAAGCAATCCGGGGGCTTCCTTACGTCAGCCTCCTGTTGCCAACAAAAACAACATTGCAATTTCAACAAGCTATCATTTCAACCCCTACCGCTTAGCCACTTTAAATTAAACGCAAATTGCACGGAAACCACAACCACATTATGTTTCCCCAGCTTTTGATCCTAATGTAGAGAGGTAGTTCCGTTGTAATTTATGGTGCGTGAAGTGCTAAATATAAACATTTTAGACAAAAAAAGAAATTGGTATAAGTTTAAAGATTTGTGTTCCAAAAACCGCCACAAATCATATACTCACCGTTATGTAGAATGTGATGATGCAACAATGCGAATTGATATTAGTGGAGATTTAACCAACAAGAATATCAACAAGTTAATGTTTTCAGGATTACGTCTCATCACTACCTGTAAATTTTATTGTATAGACCAAACCTGACAGGGTTTCCCGGCTTACGATAAATATTAATATATTTTATTAAAAGTTTATTTTTATTCGTATTCCAAATATTAATTTTCAGATTCATTCCGTCAACACTTCTTCTACTTTTTATAGCATTTTGAATATCAACGGTAAAAAATACTTTTCGCCACTTTCCTTTTTGCAGTTTATATAGTTTAATATCTATTGCCATCCACGAGATTAGTTCCTTGTCCTTAGTTATAGTTGAAGCAATAAGGTACTTTGTAACAGTATCAGGCATCATAATTTCCATTTCCACATCAATAACACCAAGACCCTTTGGGGCAATATCAGACAACTCAAAACTAACCGATGGGCCCCATTCTGTTGAAGGCTTTACAATGCAATAATTAATCTTTGCTGTTGAGTCATATTCCGTCATATCTTTAGTGTGCTTCCAATTTCCAAAACTTGTTTTAAAATTAGTTTGTGCTACTTCATCCCTATTTATTATTATTTTATTGGAAGGTTTTTTTCGTGAAAAAGTATAAACTTCATATGTAAATCCATTTTTATATCCAATCTGATAAGGAAAATACGATTGTACAATTTGAACCTGTTCACCTGTAAGTCCCTCGGTAACAACTTTATTCTCTTTTATATTACTTACAACTTCTTCAAATTTAGTCAAATCAGTTTTACCATCAACGTTTGGCAGATTAGGTACTCTTTTGCCATATTTAGTAAAATAGTACTCATCATAATAAGGGATACAACCATCAATTAGAAAAACATCCTCTGCATTGTTATCAACAAGAGCAGTCCTTAACGCTTCTTCGTATGGCTGACTGTAAAAAACTTTATAATATTGCCTGTTGAACACAAGTGTAGATGTATTAACGAGCAGCAGCACAACCACCAACAATATTTTTTGCTTGAAAGATATATTTTTATGATATGAAAATAATAGAATAAAAAGATAGGGTGTAGAAAATATCAGCATTGAGTACTGAATAACAGGGCTTCGCAATACTGAATATGCATAACCAATAATTATAGGTAATAAAAACCATGCCAGCAGCAGCCATCTTTTTCGCTTTGCGCTATCAATCAGAACAAAATTGCCATTCTCCAAAATAATAAACAAAATAGTACCAACAAGAGCTCCCCACGTTAAAGTTGACAGATGAAAAATCCAATTAAGAAACTGAAAAATAAATATTGGCTTTGGTTTGGCGAGCCACCCCCCCATTCCACCCAACCCCCCATATCCCAACTGAGAGAAAAATATATTTAAGTGAGGAATATAAAGAATAAAAATTACAACTCCAGCAAGAGAGTACATTAAAATATCCTTCTTTTTAACAAAAAATAAACCGCTAAGACCCACAATTGCAGCAAATAACAAGCTAAAATGATGATTATAAGCAGCCATTGCGCTAAACAGCACATACAATATAAGGTATATGATTTTTCTTTTTTTGAAAAAAAACAAACTCCATGCATACACCATCATTAAAGTTATGAACAGACCACTGATATATGGTCGAGCAATTTGGCTATACATCACAAAAAACTGTAGCGATGAAATATATGTAGCCGTAAGCAGTCCTGTTGTACCATCGAACCATAGTCTCCCAATTAAGTAGCTTACCCATATCGACAGAATACCAAAAACTATAAATGGCAATTTCACCATGGGCTCGCTTGTTCCAACAAGTGCTGTCCAGTAATAAAGGAAAACTTGCACACCGGCAGGATGCCCATCAGGTAATACTCCTTTGTTAATAAGGTCGCTAAAACTATCAAATCTTAATCTGCCCAAGGCACTAAACTCATCATGCATGAAAGGGATATTTTGAAAATCCCAAAATCGCAGTACAGCACCAACCAATACTATTATCGCTAATAATATATACTCAAAGAGTGCTGAATTATGTGTATGTGATATTTTAAGGCTCATTTATTTTGCCAAAAATAAACTAATTGTTGAAAATACGTGATCGTATATCGATAATCATTTCTTTAAAAATGTAATTTTGTACTCAATATTAAAAATACATGAAAAACTTTTTAAACCAATTAAATAAGGAGCAATACGAAGCAGTTGTACATACCGTAGGTCCGGCAATGGTAATAGCAGGAGCCGGCTCGGGTAAAACACGAGTTCTTACTTATCGTATTGCTAATCTTCTTGCCGAAGATGTTGACCCCTTTAACATACTGGCACTTACGTTTACAAATAAGGCTGCAAGAGAAATGAAAGAAAGAGTAACCGTCCTTATCGGTGGTAGTTATGCCAGAAACGTGTGGATGGGGACTTTTCACTCCGTATTTGCCAAGATACTACGTATTGACGGTCATCATCTCGGTTACCCGTCAAATTACACAATATACGATACTACAGATAGTAAACGATTAATTAAAACTATCATCAGCGATATGAAACTGGATGCAAAACAATATCCTGTTGCATTTGTTGCTGCACGGATATCCATGGCAAAATCATCCTTAATATCTACTAACGCATATGCCAATGATCCTGATATTCAATCGGCAGACGCAAGCTCTATCAAGCCCCTTATCAAAGACATTTACAACACATACCAATCAAGGCTAATACGTGCCGATGCTATGGATTTTGATGACTTACTTTTCAACACATATAAGCTATTTACAAAATTTCCAAAGGTTCTGTATAAATATCAGCAAAAGTTTAAATACATTTTGGTTGATGAGTATCAGGATACAAATCACGCTCAATACCTTATAATAAAAAGTTTATCTGCAAACACCGAAAACATTTGTGTTGTGGGTGATGATGCACAAAGCATTTATGGATTTAGAGGTGCTAATATTAGTAACATACTAAATTTTAAAAGCGATTATCCCGATTTCAAGCTTTTTAAGCTGGAGCAAAATTACAGGTCAACAAAAACTATTGTTGACGTTTCTAATAAGATAATATCGTTTAATAAGGAGAAGATAATGAAGACCGTTTGGACAGATAATAATTCCGGCGAGCTAATAGGTTACATTCAAGCCAAAAGCGATAACGAAGAAGGTAGGTTAGTAGCAAATGCCATTTTTGAGAGGAAAATGAATGAGCATCTTTCTAACGATAAATTCACAATATTATATCGCACAAATGCACAATCAAGATCGTTGGAGGAAGCACTGCGACAAAAAAATATACCTTATAGAATATATGGCGGACTTTCGTTTTACAGCAGGAAAGAGATTAAAGATTTACTTTCGTATTTCAGACTTGTAATAAATCAAAATGACGAAGGTGCACTACAACGAATTATTAATGTACCGGCAAGAGGCATCGGCAAAACCACTATAGAGAAGTTAGTTGTTGCCGCTGATAACCATAGTGTAAATTTATGGAAAGTTATTAACAACCCGACTGCCTTTGATGTAAACATAAATTTAGGAATTCAAAAGAAATTGCAAAACTTTAGCACGATGATTAACAGTTTTATTGTAGAAAATAAAACAAGGGATGCTTTTGAAATTGCAAGCTTAATTGCTAATTCGTCGTTGATTTTAAAGACGTTAAGAGATGAGAACACTCCCGAAGGGGTAAGTCGTGTTGAAAATATTGAAGAGTTACTTAATGGCATTAAGGAATTTACCGAAAAAGCAATAGAAAAAAGCGAAGGAGATATGTCGGTAAGGAAAAGTTTGAATGAATTTATGGAAGACGTAGCCTTGCTTACCGATTCGGATAAAGAAAATGAAGAAGACAAAGACAAAGTTGCCCTTATGACTATCCATGCATCAAAGGGTCTTGAGTTTGCACATGTATTTATTGTTGGCTTAGAGGAAAATTTGTTCCCTTCAATGCAATCAATAAGTACGCGTAGCGAGCTAGAAGAAGAAAGAAGACTATTTTACGTTGCCATTACCCGCGGAATGAAATCGGTAACACTATCACATGCCGAAACAAGGTATAAATGGGGTAACTTCACTTTCTGTGAACCGAGCAGATTCCTAGATGAAATTGATGATAAATTTATAAACAGACCATCAACATTAAAAACTAAGCAGCACAAGGGAGCGTCGCCGGTAAATATAAATTCAAACAACCATTACAATATTAAAAAGCAAAATTTACAGCCAATTGGAAGAAACACTAAAAATCATCAATCTTCTACCGGTTACTCCAACACTGATGATCTTGCTGTTGGCATGAATGTGGAACATGCAAAATTTGGAGTTGGTGAAATTTTAGCAATTGAAGGTCAGGGGCCAAATAAAAAAGCAATAGTGCATTTTAATAGTGTAGGTAATAAAAATTTACTGTTGAGATTTGCAAAACTCAATATCATCAACTAATTATCTGTACAGAAAGCAAGCAATATGAAACTGTAAATTAATATAGTTTATTTAAATTGCTATTCAAGTTAAACGCTTTATAAGTTTTGATGGTTATTAGTATTTTTGCAACAAATTGATTTAAGAGTTATGTCAACAATAGAAATTAGCGGAATTACAAAATATTACGGGCAACAAAAAGCCTTAGATAATATAAGTTTATCAATAAACAAGGGTGATGTACTTGGACTTTTAGGACCCAATGGTGCCGGAAAATCAACATTGATGAAAATAATCACATCTTTTTTACCACCATCATCAGGGAGCATTAAAGTTAACGGACTCGATGTGCAGAAAAACTCCCTTGAAATAAGAAAACAGATTGGATATCTACCTGAAAATAACCCACTTTACGATGACATGTACATTAAAGAATACCTCAACTTTGTGATTAGGACATACCCGCATCATAAAAATACTAAAGTATTAATTGACAACATTATTAATCTTACAGGATTAGGTGTAGAACAGTATAAAAAAATTGGAGCTCTTTCAAAAGGCTACAAGCAGCGTGTTGGACTTGCTCAAGCCTTAATACATGACCCCGACATATTAATTTTAGATGAGCCAACTTCGGGACTTGACCCAAATCAATTAGTTGAGATTAGAAAAATAATTACAACTCTTGGTAAAGAGAAAACCATTATTCTTTCAACGCATATTATGCAAGAAGTTGAAGCTATTTGCAATAGGGTTGTTATTATCGACAATGGTAAAATCGTTGCAGATGATACCCCCGATAATTTATCGAAGAAAAATCAAAATAACACAACTTACAAGGTTGAATTTAAAGAGAAAATTACGAAAGATTTAATTGAGAAAATTAATGGCGTCAATAAAGTCGTAAATTTGGGAAACAATTGTTGGATAATGACATCTGTAAACAACAAAGATATTAGAGAAAACGTATTTAAATTTGCCGTTGCCAATAACTATAATGTACTTTCATTATCAGTTGAAAAAGATAAAATGGAGGATGTATTTTATAGACTAACCCAACAATAAAACGCACTTCCGAACTTTTCAGCACGCCCTATGTAATTCATGCGTTATAAACAATATTACAAATACTTATCAAAATATTGGATAGAAAATAAAATAATTCTACTAAAATTCATTTAGTAGAATTATTTTATATACATTTGCAACTTCGTTTATTGAAACGACTGCGTGGATAGATTTGATTGATTGCAACCACGGTTAAAAAATGCTAAAGCAAACACACCCGCAACGCAATCAAAAGTTTTTCATGTATTTTTAGGCTGGTTTGACTATGTTAGCTCATATTTGAATCCAATATTATTTTGCCGCAATTATTACGGTACAGTATAATTTGTTAAACTTAACATTTTAAATATGTCATATTTTTTTACATCAGAGTCGGTATCAGAAGGACATCCTGATAAAGTATCCGATCAAATTTCAGATGGAGTTCTTGATGAAATATTACGTCAGGATCCAAATTCAAAAGTTGCATGTGAGACAATGGTAACTACCGGGTTAGCAATGGTTGCCGGTGAAATAAAAACCACTGCATATGTTGATTTACAGAAAGTTGTAAGAGGTATAATTAAACGTATTGGATATACAAAAGCTGAATACCAATTCGATTCCGATTCATGCTCTGTACTTTCAGCACTTCACGAACAGTCGTCGGATATAAACCAAGGCGTTGTTCGTAATACAGACGAAGAGCAAGGTGCAGGCGATCAGGGAATGATGTTTGGTTTCGCAAATAAGGAAATGGAAAACTACATGCCTATTACAACCGAAACCTCTCACGATTTACTATACGAATTATCAAAAATCAGGCGTGAAGGCAAAGAAATGCTTTATTTACGTCCAGATTCAAAATCGCAGGTTACACTCGAATACAGTGATGATAGTAAACCATTAAGGATTGACACCATTGTTATTTCAACACAGCATGATGATTTTGATACTGAGGATATCATGCAGAAAAAAATACAGGAAGATGTTGAAAAAATTCTTATTCCGAGAGTAAAGAAACAATATCCTGAGGCAATACAAAAACTTTTTGGCGATAACATGAAAATACTTGTTAATCCAACCGGTAAATTTGTTATTGGCGGCCCTCATGGTGATACCGGACTTACAGGAAGAAAAATTATTGTTGACACATACGGCGGTCATGGTGCACATGGTGGTGGTGCTTTTTCGGGTAAAGATTCGTCAAAAGTAGATAGATCAGCAGCTTATGCAGCCCGACATATTGCTAAAAATATGGTAGCCGCCGGTGTTGCAGATGTAATTCTGGTTCAGGTAGCTTATGCTATTGGCGTTAGCAAGCCGATTGGATTTTACATAAACACTTATAGAACCGCACATGTTAAAAATGATACAGGTGAAATACTAAAGGATAGTGAAATATCAAAAATTGCCGAGAATCTTTTTGACATGAGACCATATGCTATTGTTTCCCGATTTGGGCTCAGAAATCCCATTTTTGAAAAAACTGCTTCTTATGGGCACTTTGGAAGAGATGTATTTACTGAAGAAATAGAAGTATTTTACGAAGATAAGAACACTACTTTTAAGGAGAACAGAAACGGACAAAATGTTTATACTAAGAAAGTTGACTTCTTTAGTTGGGAGAAACTAGACTATGTTGATAAAGTAAAAAAGGCTTTTGGACTTTAAGTCGAAATATCCTTAATTGAAATAATAAATCCTATCCTGAATAATTCATGCATTTAGTTTGATGTAGATGCAAGGCGTCGAAATCTGACGATATATACTAATATTTC
>CAZGWS010000115.1:0-3397 GCA_964528805.1 uncultured Lentimicrobiaceae bacterium
AACCAATTGACTCAACTAAAGAGTGTTGCGTAATCTATGTATAAGGTAGGCTAAGACCTTTGGATATAGAATGTTATTTTTGAGATTAACATGCAGATGCAAATCATCTTCAAATTGTTTAAGCATCTCAATAGTAACTTTGTATGTATTGCAAGCATTTTCAGTCAGCAAATAACCTTTTGTAACAACATTAACCTCATCCATGGTTCCACTCAAAATAAAACAACTACAAGAGTAAAGTCTGGCTGCCATCATAGTAATACCAAAAAAGAATATTAATATTCGTTTAAACAATAATGAAAAAAATGTTTTAATTTTGCTGAAATCCATTACTTTTGCGTGATAGTTTTGCAAAAATGGACAATAATGAATTTACAATAGAGATACCGAAGCGATTTTATTCGGACGTTACTGACAAACCTTTTGACACGTGCGATATTTGTGGGAAGTTTTTACTTGCAAATGATGAGTCTTATGTAATTGAGAAGGCTATGAAAAATTACAAGGGTTATGATTTTTCGTCAACTATTTATGAGTTTGCCATTTGTTTGGATTGCCATACAAAAATGCAAAAGACCATGTCGAATGAGTCGATGCAAAACCTACAAAATCACTACAATAAAGTTATGGTAGCCAAAGGTAACAAGCCTATTATGATTAACTTACACAATTTTAACATAGACGACTGGTTGGCAAAATGCTTTTTTACCGGTGGCGATATTAAGAGCATGAAAGAATATCAGGTTGTTGGGCAATTTAAGGGAACACACTTGGTAATGAATACCCCCCCCATTGTAATTGGTGAAGAGGCAATGCAACAAATGGCTGAATTATTGTCGGACAAAACTACTGATGAGATGAATGGTTTTAGGGATAAATTTTTAGGTCCATCGCCTGAAATGGAGGCGTTAATTAATGGTAAAAAATTGATTTTGCTTTAAGTTTATTAAATGAGACGTGTACTGATATTGATGTTACTAACTTCGGTGGCATGTATGTGGTCAAGTTTATATTCGCAAAAAACAAATAAGAAAGAAAAAAAGATGAGCGCAAAGGTAGCAACATTCGGCACCGGATGCTTTTGGTGTAGCGAGGCTATATTTAACAGGTTAGAGGGAGTGATAAAAGTAGAACCCGGATTTTCGGGTGGAACTACTCGCAATCCTTCGTACGAAGATGTTTGTAGTGGCACAACAGGTCATGCCGAGGTTGTACAGATAACGTATAACCCTGATATTATAACATTTAGCACATTATTGGAAGTTTTTTGGAAGACTCATGACCCTACAACACTTAATAGGCAAGGTTCAGATACAGGCACACAATACCGATCGGTGATTTTTTACCATGATAAAGAACAGGAAGCTTTAGCGAAAGATTATTTAAAAGCACTTGAGGACGCTAAAATATGGGACAAACCAATAGTTACGGAGATAGTACCTTTTGAAATTTTTTATCCGGCAGAGAATTATCACGATAATTACTATGAAAATAATCCTGCAAATTCGTATTGTACTTTTGTGATTACTCCCAAGATTGAGAAATTTGAAAAGATATTTAAAGATAAGTTAAAGAAATAGAAACCGTCAACTATATACATAAAATTTATCATTTGTACGGTTTAGCCGGTATTCTGTCTTAATTACCAAACTCACTATTTCCTATTTCACCAATTCGTTGCAAAGCTTCAATATTTCTGTTTTTATCATAAGTATAACTTGTAGAATAGTCATTAGTACCTATAAAAGATGAAGTTAACAAACGGTTTGAATAATCGTATTGTTTCAAATTAGGAAATACTGCCGAATTCCATAATAAAAAAGCCGATGATCTCTCATCGGCTTTTTCTTAGTAGCGGGGACCGGATTCGAACCGATGACCTTTGGGTTATGAGCCCAACGAGCTACCTCTGCTCCACCCCGCAATATATCTTTATTAAGTTGTGTTCTTGTTATTATCCATTAATAAAAATGGGAGTGCAAAGATATATTTTGTTTCTTTGCCACGCAAACTTTTTTTTACTTTTTATGCATAAATCCGGATTCGTAAATATTATAGGTTACCCAAACGTTGGTAAATCAACCCTTATGAATGAAATGGTTGGCGAAAAACTATCAATAATTACTTCAAAAGCTCAAACTACAAGGCATCGTATAATGGGTATTGTTAACGGCGATGATTTTCAAATTGTATATTCAGATACACCGGGTATAGTACGAAATCCATCGTATAAAATGCATCAGTACATGAATCAATATATCAATACAGCCATAAATGACGCTGATATTGTGCTACTTATGACCGAACCTGGATTACGTTTTTCTGAAAATAAAATTATTGACAAATTAATAATGTCAACCGTTAAAGTTATTGTTGTTATTAATAAAATTGATTTATCAAACCAAGAGGCAATAATGCAGGAAATTGAAGATTGGAAGACAAAAATTCCAAATTCGGAGGTTATTCCTGTTTCAGCACTTAACAACTTTAATATTGAAAAGGTTTTTGATACAATTATAGATTTACTACCTGAACACGAAACTTATTTCCCTAAAGATGAACTTACCGACAAGTCAACAAGGTTTTTTGTATCTGAAATTATCCGCGAAAAAATACTTCTAAACTATAAAAAAGAAATTCCATATTCAGCTGAAGTAGCTATTGACCAGTACAAAGAAGACGAAAGGTTAATTCGGATATCAGCGTTGATTTATGTTAATCGCGATACACAAAAAGCAATAATTTTAGGACATCAAGGGAGTGCCATTAAGCGCACTGCCACGGCTGCAAGATTAGATATTGAAAAATTTACCGGAAAGAAAGTGTTTTTAGAGGTTACCGTAAAAGTAAGTAAAGACTGGCGTGATGATGAAAATTCGCTGAAGAATTTTGGCTACGCTGAGTAAACCTAAGCAATATTTAATAGTAATTACTATGCATTCGACCGAAATTAACGTTCAATTAGACAAAGAATCTTTTTGGTTAAACTTAAATCAAATGATAGATTTTTACAATCTTGATGTAATTATATCAGTAAGTTATAGAATAAAATCTCAAAATTGACTTTAATGATAGCAGTAAGTAAACCTATTGAAAAAGACACAATGACGAAAGTGATTGTTAATCTGATAAATAAGAATAATTAACGTATGGTAAAAATGTATAAAATTTATGTATTATAATTTAATATATTTGAAACTATAAAAAACGTAATAAAGCCTTACCACCAAATAAGAATAAAATCAACAATAATAATGAACAACACGATAGCAATTGTAGGCAGACCAAATGTAGGCAAATCAACTTTATTTAACAGATTATTAAAAGCTAAAGAAGCTATTGTTGAATCGGTTAGTGGCGTAACACGCGATAGAATCTATGGCAAAAGCGACTGGAA
>CAZGWS010000115.1:3497-9515 GCA_964528805.1 uncultured Lentimicrobiaceae bacterium
GTAAACAAGTGGGATCTTATCAATAAAGAAACTAATACACATCTTACATTTGAAAAAGATATAAAAGAAAAAATTGCCCCTTTTAATGATGTTCCAATTGTATTTACATCTGTTACCGAAAAACAGCGCATATTTAAAACTTTAGAAGTGGCATCGGAAGTTTATAAAAGACGGTCGCGGCAAATACCTACATCAAAACTTAATGATTTACTGCTCCCCATTATTGAAGACAGACCACCGCCAATGGGCTCTCGTGGCAGATACATAAGAATAAAATACGTTACTCAGCTCAAAACAGATACCCCTCGATTTGCATTTTTTTGTAATTTGCCTGATGATATAAAAGACTCGTATCGCAGGTTTTTGGAAAATGTTATAAGAGATCATTACGATTTTTCGGGCGTTCCAATACAGGTTTATTTTAGAACCAAGTAACAGACTAAATTTTATCACTTCAACTAATTAAATTGGACAGTGTACGTATAGATAAATGGCTATGGGCAGTAAGGCTGTATAAAACCCGATCGCAGGCTGCCGATGCTTGCAAAGGAGGCAAAGTTAAAATTGATGATCAAAAAGTAAAAGCATCACGCGAAGTAAAAGTTGGCGAAATCGTTGATATTCAGCTGCAACACATAAAGCGGAAAGTGAAAGTTATTAAAGCTGTTAAAAACAGAGTTGCCGCCAAATTTGTAACCGATTTACTACAAGATTTAACACCTGAAGAAGAATATGAAAGACTCGAAATGACACATCAGCTTAATTTAGAAAAACGAGATAGAGGAATAGGTCGCCCAACAAAAAAAGACAGAAGAGAAATATCAAAGCTTAAAAGTAAAAAATAATATGTCATATATTGTATGATAAGGTGTTAATATTTTTACTTAACATTGCATATTCAATAATTGAATCATTTTTTATTCCAAACGTATGAAAAAAATAATGTCAACTGCGCTTATAGCTGTTACGCTTTTTACCTTAACTATGTCGTGTTCAAAAAAACCGACAAATTCGTTTACCGTAGCTTTTTATAATGTTGAAAATCTTTTTGACACAATCGACGATCCCAATATTTCTGATGAGAACTATTTGCCAACAAGTAAAATACCCTGGAATACAAAACGCTACAATCATAAGCTTGATAATCTATCTAAAGTGATGAAAAGTATTGATCCAAACGGGTATCCTGCATTATTTGGTTTAAGCGAAATTGAAAATATTAACGTACTTAGCGACCTCGTTAATAATACTAACTTAAAAAAAGCTAATTATTATATCATACATAAAGATAGCCCCGACGGTCGCGGTATTGATGTTGCACTTTTGTATAATCCTAAGCTTTTTACACCGATTGCAATAAGATATATTGTACCAAAATTCCCTACAAATCCCGAATTAAAAACACGCGACATACTATATGCCAAGGGGCTTATAAACAATCGCGACACATTACATATATTTGTAAATCACTGGGTATCAAGATGGGGAGGACAGGCTGAAACAGAGCCGTTTAGAATACAAATAGGGAAAACTATTAAAAAAATAACCGATTCAATAATGGCAATTCAACCTGATGCAAATATATTGATTGAAGGTGATTTAAACGACAACCCGACTGATAAGAGTGTTTTTGACAATCTACAGGCTAAAGAAGTTACTAAAACTATTGATGACAGAACTCTATACAATCTTTCGCTAACAAAATTTAAAAATGGTGAAGGATCGTTATATTACAAAAGTTGGGATATGTTCGATCAGATAATAGTTTCCACGGCAATGGTAACCGGTAATACAGGGCTTAAAGTTGACCATAGCGAAACAGTTTTCAAAAAAGACTGGATGCTATACCAGCCAAAAGAGGGTCCTGCTCGCCCATCAAGAACAGCTGCCGGGAAGTATTATGGCGGATACAGCGACCACCTGCCTGTTTATGTTAACATTACTTATCGATAGAAACTACTGCTCTCTTTCGTTTCTCAAAATCTATGGTGTTTACAGAGTCACCCTTTTTATTCCAAAACTTCCAAACACCAGATTTTTGTGCCTTTTTAAACTGACCTTCGTAGTATTTGTTACCGTTTGCAAAGTAAGTAACGGTTTTACCTTCGCGTACTCCGTTTTTATAATCCCCTTCGCTCCACAAAGTGCCATCACGATAGTACGATTTCCAAAGACCATTACGTTTTTCATTTATACTTAATGGACCTTCTTTTAATATACTGCCATCTTCATAATATTCTCTTTCATAAACGGCGAGCTTTTTTCCGTCAATCATATTATAATCACGTTCTATTTGTGGTTTACCATTTGCGTAACTGTTTATTACGGTTGTACTAACAACGCTCTTCTCCGATTTTCCGACTCCACATGCTGTAAAAAATACAGCAATCATTAAAAATAATACTATTTTATTCATTATAATTACCTATTAAATGTTAATCTCTTTCCTTTAATTTCTTCATTAAAAACCCCATTATTATAAACGCAATTGCCATTTACAAAAGTTGAAACAACCTTAGAGTTAAAAACTTCGCCCTCCATTGGCGACCAGCCGCACTTATACAGTACTTTATTTAGCTCAACTTGCTGGGGGCTATGCAAGTCAACCAATACTAAATCAGCCTTATAGCCATTTTTAATAAACCCCCGGTCAGCAATATTAAATAAGATAGCCGGATTATGGCACATCATATCTACAACTTTTTGGAGCTTGAATATGCCCTTATGATAAAACTCCAATATTGCAATAAGCGAATGCTGTACCATTGGTCCGCCGGCAGATGCCTTAAAATAAGACCTTTCCTTTTCTTCGATGGTATGTGGAGCATGATCTGTGGCAATAATATCAATTTTATTATTCAAAACAGCTTCTACAAGCGCATCTTTATCACTTTCAGATTTTATTGCCGGATTCCATTTAATAAAGTTGCCTTTTCTGTCGTAGTCCTTATCGCTAAACCACAGATGGTGTACACAAACCTCAGCAGTTATTTTTTTATCTGCCAAAGCAATGTTATTGTCAAAAAGACTCATTTCGTTAGCGGTACTAAGGTGTAATATATGTAATCGTGTATTGTATTTTTTTGCAAGTTTCACAGCTTTTGCTGATGATAAATAGCACGCCTCAGCATTCCTGATTAGCGGATGAATACTAGCTGGAGCATCATTACCATATTTCTCAAAATAATAATTTTTATTATTGATAATAGTGTTTTCATCTTCGCAATGTACAGCAACCAAAGTAGGTGCCAAAGAAAATATTGCCGAAAGTGCTTCTTCGCTGTCAACCAGCATATTACCAGTTGACGAGCCCATAAAGACCTTAATACCGCATACGTTTTGGGGGTTCGTTTTTACAATTTCATCAATATTATTATTTGATGCCCCCATATAATAGCTATAATTTGCCAGCGAAAACTTAGAAGCATTATCATACTTCTCTTCAAGTAACTCCTGCGTTAAGCAATTGGGAATTGTATTTGGCATATCCATAAAGCTTGTAACACCACCTGCAACGGCAGCTTTACTTTCGGTATATGTGTCGCCTTTATAAGTTAACCCCGGATCACGAAAATGTACCTGATCATCAATTACACCGGGTAATAAATGTAACCCTTTGGCAGATATTATTTCATAGCCTGTATAATCGGGAATTACACCGCCGACTTGCATGATAATCTTTTCAATTGTATCGCCATGTATAAAAACGTCGCCTACAAAAGACAATCCCTCATTTACAATTGTTGCTCCGGAAATAACTTTTTTCTCAGAACTCATAATATGCATTTAAAATGTTTTTATTGGTTTAATTTTACCTACAATATTCCTAAATCTTAAATCGAGTATGCCAAATATTGCCTCTCTAAATATACTTTTATTCATTTTTGATGTTCCTTCGGTACGGTCGGTAAAAGTAATTGGCACTTCAACTACATTAAAACCAAGTTTACAGGCTGTATATTTCATTTCAATCTGAAAGGCATAGCCAACAAATTTGATACTGTCAAGATCAATTGTCTCTAACACTCTGCGAGTCCAACACATAAATCCGGCTGTAGTATCCATAATTTTTAATCCCGTTACAACACGCACATATTTTGATGCATAATACGACATAAGTACCCTCCCCATGGGCCAGTTAACAACGTTAACACCCTTAATGTAACGTGATCCAATTACGGCATCGGCTCCATCATCGGCAGCGGCACGGTATAACTTAATCAGGTCGTCAGGATTGTGTGAAAAATCGGCATCCATCTCAAAAATATAGTCATATTCATTATCCAGACCGTATTTAAATCCTTCTATGTAAGCAGTTCCTAAACCAAGCTTTCCTTTTCTCTCCAGTATGAACAATCTATCACTAAATTCATCCATTAACTTATGGATAATTTTGGCAGTTCCATCGGGACTGTTATCTTCAACAATAAGCAAATCAAACTTCTTTTCAAGACTAAATACCTTTCTAATAATGCGTTCGATATTCTCTTTTTCGTTATATGTAGGTATAATTACCAGACTATCACTCATGGTTCTAATAATAAATTTTTGTGCAAAAATAAGTTAAAGTTCAAATATATGCTGTTATAAAACCATAATTCATGCATCTTATTGGCAAAACGAAATATAATTGCTATTAGTACATTAAAATTAATGCATCAGATAATTTGGAGGAGTTTGTGAAGAACCCAGCTTATTTAGATATTATTGTACGACTATTATTTTGCGAGTTATCTTACCAATATCACCAATTTCCACTATAATATAATAAACTCCATTATTAACTTTCTGTTCTTCACTATTGGTACCGTCCCAAAATAGTTTATTTTTTCCGGCATTCATTATTGAATTTGATATAACTCTTACCAAATTGCCACCATTATTATATACAGAAACTTTTACTCTATCTGATTTTTTTAAGTTAAAGTTAATATTTGTAATTTTTTTAAAAGGATTTGGAGATATTTGTAAATCAAAAACAGAACGTTTGATTTCAACACCTGTAATTAAACTATTATAATCAAACTGATGTAATATTTGACCATCTTTATCAATGGCTTTAAAGAATAAATTATTCTCATCCATTGTGAGACTGCAAAAATGATAATCTTTTGCTACCTTTATTATATCAGGAAATGAAATATCAGGATTGTACAACGGTGCACCACCACCACCTGAGGTAATGTGAATCACATTATCAACAACCGCACAAGCATAATAATGGTTATGACCTCCTATCACAAATTGTACGCCATATTGAACACACAAAGGTTGAATAATATTTTGAACATCAGTATTATTTGGATGCCCCCCCCCGGCCGACCACCCCGGCTTATGAAGCAAGACAAATTTCCATCGCTTGTTACTTGAAGACAGATCATTAACAAGCCATTGATATTGAGAGCTTCCTTCACTATATAAAGTAAACTGATCAACAATAGTAAAGTGTGCCGGACCATAATCAAACGACCAATAATATTTCCCTTGGTTATAAAAAGGATAGGGGAAATATTTTTCAAATAATATACCATTACCTTCATGATTACCAACAGTTGCCAAATATGGAGAATTTTGCATTAATTGTCTGATATTGCCATAGTTACTACTGAAAAATTGATTGTCCCAGTCGCTCTCATGATCACCATTATTAACAAAATCGCCGGAAAAAACTACAAATGACAAATCCGCAGGGTTATTACCAAGTTCAGTCAAAATCTGATGAGCTACTTCGTTATGGTAATTAGGTTGCGAACGAGTATCTCCGTATGCAATAAATTTTAATGTACTGCCGGTACTCCCCATAATTGATTTAAAATTACCGGTAATTGTATCACCACTAACTATAACTCGGTAATAATAAACACTATTCAAATCCAATCCGGTTATTGTGTATTTATGTTGGTGATCATCACCATATTCATAAGTTGTAACATTACCAATGCCATAATCAGTATTTTCCCCCCATTCAAAGTTGCAAATATCCGTTTGATACAGCTGCCACAATACTTCCATCTCAGC
>CAZGWS010000116.1:0-9471 GCA_964528805.1 uncultured Lentimicrobiaceae bacterium
GGTTTCAATTTATAAAACTTAACTTCTGCCGCTTGTTTTGAATCGTGAAATAATTGTCGCGCCTTCCAAATCTTTCTATATCTATAGAAAGGTGCTACCGGATATAAATGGTGAGATAAATGATAATTTTGGCCTAGTAATAAAGGCGTTAATAGCCACTCCAACCCAACTCTATTATTAGTTGCAATATATTTATTCACCCTACTCGTATATTTATGTGGGTAATGAGGAAGATAATCAAAAACAATCGCCAATACAAAAATACCGCTACGAGTAGGAATAATATACAGAAGAAAAAAAGCTTCCCACCAATTCATCCAGGTTATCACTAGCAATAAATTAACTGCAAATCCAATAGCTAACCAGAATTCAATTTTTTCTACTTTGGGTCGTGAATCGTAATTCCCTGGTTTCAAATATGCCATGATGTAAGCAATATCCATTACCATCCAACGAAAAGGTAAGATCCATTTTGAGCCGCTACCACAAAAAAAGTCAGGATCATTTTCAACATCATTGGTAAATCGATGATGAGTAATATGAAGAAATCGATAAGTACGAAAAAAGGGAGTAATGGACACCATAAATAAACTCACTCGACCAATCCAATTATTAAGCATCTTATTACTACAAATCAAACCATGTGCTGCTTCATGTACAATTGAATAAGCGATGTATGAACAAATGGTGTTGATTGTCATTGCTAGAGCAATTGAAATCAATCCATTTAAGGCTAAATACGAAGCAACAATTGATGATGTAATAATGGTGATAAACAAGCTAAAAGTAAGCCAAGAAAATTCTGGTTTAACTAATAAATTATTAAAATACTCTTCGTTATCCACACATGGATCATCACTTTTATATTTATTCATTGTATTTCCTACTATTAAGTTTAAATCTGTTTTATAAAGAACTTAGATGGTTTGACCAAATAAAGTTACTAACCTTTCTTGATTTTTTACTCCAGACCAAACAATATCAATCGTTACGTAGAATCACTATGTATCTCTTGAGATAGTTCGGACAAAAACACAAATACTGCACAATATTGGTAACTTTATTCCGTCAAACTACCTTATTCCAGAGTTTGAGGAGTTTTGATAAATAATTCTTCTACAATATATTCCGACAAAAAATCGATTGATGGATAATCATAAATAATACTTGGGTCTAGCTCTTGCTTCAGCCATTGAGCCAACTCACCAACTAGCCCTACAGCTGTTATTGAATCAAGCCCATAATCTTCAAATTGCAGGGATTGATCAATATCACTGACATTAATATCTAACACTTTGGATAGGTTTATTACCAGCCAATTTGCAATATCTTCTTTTGCCATCATCCTGCCTCCGTTCAATTTCGTTTTTTTCAATAAAATAGTAGTAGGAAATTATGTTTCAAATAATATCCAACTTATCTTGTATATATAATTGACAACACTTTCTTCTTTGAATTTTTCCACTTGATGTCATCGGGATACGAGATCGAATTAAAACCACCTCTTTTACCTGAACAGCGTGATGAATCGAAATAGCGCGCTTAATAGATTGTTTGACAGCGTCAATATCTAAATACCCGATTAACCTTTTTTTAATTTCAACAATAACAATTAATCGTTCTTCACCGTTTGAATCAATTGGAAAAGCAGCAGATATACTTTCATTAATTAAGGGATCAGCATTAACTGCTGTTAGCTCCAGATCATGAGGATAATGGTTACGACCTTTTATAATGATTAAATCTTTAATACGCCCTGCCACATATAGTTCTCCTTGATGAAAAAATCCCAAATCTCCAGTGCGTAAGTAGCCAGGATTATTTGTATGCCCAGCTATTACTTTATTAAAAGTTGCTTTTGATAATTCAATATCATTGTTATACCCTCTGGAAATATGGCTACCCGCCGTCACCCAAATTTCTCCAACTTTATTCTCTGCACACTCTGTATGAGTATATTGATCAACTATCTTGAATTGGCAACTTTGATAAGTCACACCACAACTTACAAAGCTAGCAATATTATTGTCATCAGTTACTGTTTGATCTATCTCATGATCGATTAATGAATTATTAGAGTGACCTACAGTTCTCTGTTTTTTTATGCGAATGTTATCTATTAATAATTCATTTTTATCGACTGTTAGTATGGTTGGTGCTTTTTTATGATCCACACCTGAAATAAACAAAGTACTTTCTGCCATGCCATAACAAGGGAAAAAAGCATCTGCACTAAAACCGTATTTTGAAAAAGTATTGCTAAATTTCTCTAAAGTCTCTGCTCTTATTTTTTCAGCACCATTAAAAGCGATCTTCCAGCTGTCGAGATTGAGGTTTCTTCTTTGTTCTTCTGTAGTTCTGGAAAGACAAAGTTCATAGGCAAAATTTGGCCCACCACTAATCGTTGCTTTATATTTTGAAATTGCTTCTAGCCATCGAATGGGGTTCATGACAAAAGATGTTGGTGACATTAATATGCATCTTGCACCTAAACAGAAAGGTTGCAATAAATTACCAATCAAACCCATATCATGAAATAAGGGTAACCAGCCCACAATTACACAGTCAGAATGAGTGTTCATTGCTTCTGCAATCATTTTTTGATTACTTAATAAATTATCGTGGCTTACCATAACTCCTTTTGGATCACCCGTAGAACCAGAAGTATATTGAATAAATGCGATGGAATGACTATCTATATCAGGGCGCTGCCACATATCCACATAACATTCATTCCTTTGCTCTACTAACATATACTCCACTTTAGATCTTAATTTTTTGTTGCTATTAATGGCCAGCATTGATTTAGAACCTGTCAGTGCTATTTTTGCACCAGAAGCATCAATTAATTTACTCAATCGCTCTCCTGCCTCATTGGTTTTAAGAGGGTAAGCCGGAACCGCTGCTATTCCGGCATAAAGACAGGCAAAAAATGCAATAACAAAATCAAGACCTGGTTGAAGAACGATTAATATCGTCTGCAAATTTTGTTCAGACTTTTCCTTACTATTAATCTCTAATAAAGTTTTTGATAATTGCATAGCTAAATTTTTAGCATTTGAATCAAGTTGAGAAAATGTAAAAGAACCTGATTCAGTTTTTCCATGCTCAAGCCAAGTAATAAACTGTCGATTACCAATATTATCCGCATGTGAAAGTGCAAGATCTACAATAGTATCAGCAGCCTGGCCAGTCATAGTTTTTTGTAAATAAAAACTATCTTGTTCAATTATTTTCATCATTTTTTTATCACTGTTAATTTGATTTAGTTTCTACTTATATTAGAGAATGAAGGCCGCTTGCTATTTTTCGTTTCAACATATTTAGGAGGTAGAGGTAAAACATGATCTATGATAAAAGTTGATAGTTTGCGAGGTAACAACTTTTGCACCAGTACTAGTACCTTCACATCAAAAGATGGAATAATCATATGCTGTTTTTTTAAACATTGATCTAAAAGATAGTTTGCTATTTTTTCTGCTTTCATAGGTTTTACCCTACCCATCTGATGTTTTATCCAATCTGGCATAATTTTATGTTCATTTCTTAGCATTGGAGTATCAATATCGCCCGGACAGGCTAAATGGACATGAATTGTGTCTCGCATCAGCTCCCTTCTCAATGCATCTGCAAAAATATTCAATCCTGCTTTTGATGCAGCATAAAGCGAATAACCTGCAGATCCCACCAAAGCAAAACCTGATGAAACAAATAAAATATGTGCTTCTTTTCTCAATAGAGGCAAACTGAGATAAGTTGTGGAAATCGGACCAATTAAATTGACTCGTACTGTCTTATTAACATCAGTTAAGTTTTTGTAATCTGCTAATAAATCTATCGTGGTTATGCCAGCATTTAACACCAAAAAATCAATAAAGCTATGTTTAATTTTTATTTCCTTAAAAGTATTCTCAAGTTGTAGTTCTTTTGAAATATCACAACTGTATATATGAACTTTATTTTCTTGATTATTTCTTTCTATATGAGCTTTAGCATGCTTGAGTTTTTCCATATCTCTGGCAATTAATATCAAACTGTAGCCTTTTTTATAAAATAATTTAGCCATTGCTAAACCAAGTCCTGAAGAACCACCCGTAATTAATGCGATTTTATTCATTATGAATACCTGTGACTACTGTTCTTAAACCTTAACAATGGCAGGAACTTGATATTCGAGATCCAGTAATTTCTGCTTGGGGTTATAACAACGAAGATTTAAATGAAAAATGCCATCATGTGAATAAAGCCAATTCGCTTTTCTCTTTATACCAGGGTCTTTTTGCCCTATATAGATAGTCAACGAATGATTTTCATTGTAATGAATATCACTATAAACTGAGTTAACTGAAGCATTACCCATTGGGGTATCAATTAATGATCCATTTTTGTCATAATAACTTACAGACCAAAAAGCATTAACGGGAGGCAGCATTCCCTTTGAAAAATTAATCTCATAACAGTTTCTTCCATGAAGCAGTTCACCCTTTGAATCCGTTCTAGCCATAAAATAGATACTTTCTTGAGGAATATTAGCCCAAATACCATGTTTAGCCACTAACGCCCTGGCTATGTATTTTTTATCATAATTACCAATATCTAAAAGTAATCCCCATCCATTAATATTTTTTCCTATTTCGTACAACTTTCGATCAAGAATAGTCTGAGCAAAAGGAATAGCTTTTTCTAAACCATTTTTCACCCCTTCAGGTAAGTTTTCATGCTCAAAACCATTTTCAATACTAATCGCTACTTCACTAAACAAATCTAAAAGCATACCTTCATCAGCTCGGGGTGGGGTATATTGTATAACTGCTGCTAGTTCTTCAAAAAACTTTAATCCTTCAGGGCATTCCGACAAATCAGAACTCAACGGGGCATAACTCTTATTTTTAGACTGTTGTTTTGATAAATTCGTTCTCAAAGTCGGTTCATTCCAATAGCTGAGAGGAATTATTTTTAGATCATTTTGTAGTGTATGTACATTGTCTAAATTTTCATCCGGACTAGCCATAACCCGCGCAACTATATAAATAAAATTGTGTTCACACCGAATCAACTTCATGCCATCAGGCACTGTTCCTTGCCATTGAGTGCCCACCAAAATAACTGGAGGTAATTGTTCTCCACAAGTTCTTGTCCCTAAGTTTTCAAGCGTCTCCATGTAAGGGTCCAATATCTGAAGAACATACCATCTGCTATCAAAGTCTGGTGCAGTCAACACTACGGGTTCATCATACAAATCAAGTACAGCGGTTGAATATAAGAAATCTCTGGCAGCATTTACAAATTCTCTTGATTCAGGAGTAACGAAAGCCCTGATATGTTTAAAGACGTTGATGTGGTATTCAGGCTTATGCAGTAAATCTATATTTTTCTCATCCGACACGGGTTGTATTTTCTTTAGTCTGTCTTTCCAGCATTCAATCATAGGATAACCCCATATATAAGCCTGCACACCAATATTAAATGCCCAGTCTTCTTGACCTTGATCTATTTCTTTTAATATATTTTCATACATTTTAATATTCCTTTTAATTAGTTTAGTGATGACTTATTAAACCTTTAATAATTAATATTCCATCTTACAGGTCCAGTCTTTATCCTCTTTAATTAAGATATCATCAGGTAATTTATAATTCATTTTATTAATTGCAAACCCCCATTTATTCTTTATTTCTTCTACAACAAAAGCACTATAAGTATATTTATTTTTCTTATATCTTTTGGTCGAATTAATATAATTAATAATATTTTTAATAGCACCAGTGTTTTTATCAAGAGATAATTTATTGTATATTTTATTAATTTCCTGCTCAGGATTATCTATTAAACTTTCATAAGCTACTTCATATAAATTACCCTCTGGAATCATGTCACGAGTTTCCCAATAAGTAGTTATGAGTTTTTTATATAATGTAAAACATATTTCAGAAAACTCTTCTTCAGAATATATTTGTAATGCCATCTCATCCGCTTCTTTAATAAAATCATGCACAGAAGAAACATAAATGTTATATGGATTTCTATATATATAAATAAATTTAGCATTAGGAAATAGTTTTAGCAGAATTTTAATTCTTGCAGTATTATAAGGATTTTTTAAAATCAGCCTTTTTCCATTCGCCATATAAGTAGCTTTTTTTATAACCGACATATATGTTTTCTCCCACTGTAGTATTTCTTTTTTACTGGTATTTAATAAAACATACTTATTAAAACTATCAATAATGGTTTTAGGAAAATGATTACAATGGTGAGCTGAAGTAGTCAAACAGGAAAGGCTAAACTCCTCTTCCTGAGGAAAGTCCAGATCCATTTTGACGTTATCCATCATTCTTTTTTCTGGTATTAATTTGGCAATCATATTTTTCAAGAATTTATTCTTGCTTATAACGACACAACAGGTCGGAAATATCGCTTGCAAAGTAGTTAAGTATCCAAAACCCTTATCTTGAGAAATAATATTGTGAAGATGTGTCGTGCCGCTACGCCAATGGCCAATAATAAAAACTGGATCTTCATTCAATTTTGTCTGCTCAATTTGTTTTGCATACAGAAATTTTTCTAATAGCCTGACTGGAAAAGTAATCATTGTTCCAAATAAAGTAATAATCAAAGTAGGTAAATACTGTAAATCTATCCAACCATTTTTTTTAGCATTGGCTAATAAATTAGATGCTGTTCCACCAATATAAGGATGTACTGAAAGTCGACCTTGTGCTTTATTTGTCATTGATTTGTCCAGATGATTAATAAATATATTTAGTTTATATGCTATAGATTTCCGTTTTTGATTTAGCCAATAGTTGCATTTCCTGTAATACTTCCTGAGTACAGGCAACAACCTCATCAATTTCTTGAAATGATAATTCTGAGTGTACAGAAAAGCGAACTAGCCCTTGGTATTGTGGTGTAGCTGGATATAGAAAAACAGAAGTCAAAATTTTTCTATTTCTCATTTTTTCATAAAATTGACAGGCTTCATCTTCACTATCAAAATCTATTGAGACAATTTGGCACTGACTTTTACTAACATCCAGACCAATTTTTGTTAAACCCTTTCTCAATAAAATAGCATTATCAAGACATCGTCTAGATCGACTCTTTTCTTTGATAATAATTTTAAGTGCAGCTTGATGGCCTGCGGCAGATACACTAGAAGTTGCTGAGCTAAAAATTACTGAACGACAGCGCGCCCTTACTAATTGCATCATCTCCATATTACCGGCAATAAAACCTCCATGTCCTCCTAAAGCTTTATTTAAACTAACCGTTCGAAAGGGAATTCGATCTGCCAACCCCAATTCAACAGCTAAGCCTCCTCCATTACCATACATACCGAACGAATGAGCTTCATCCAATATTAGGACACAATTTTTTTCTTCGCAAATTTCTACATATCTTTTGATGTCGCCGATTGATCCATCCGTGCTGTAAACAGCATCAATACAAACAACACCAGGTCCATTGATATTGATTTTTTCTAATAAATGATCAGGATCATTATGAGTAATAGGTACTTTTTTACCTAAAGATAGCTTAATGCCATCATACAAAGAAGCATGTGCATTATTGTCAATATAAACTGGTTTGAATAATGGTGTTATTGCTTCTAACAGACCAACATTAGCAGCCCATCCTGAAGTAGTGAGCATTACATCATCAACCTGCATACATTGCTTAATTTGACGACATAAATATTCACATGAATCTGAACTGCCGCCATACACTGAGGACAAAAAAGATTCTACCTTATTGGTGTTATTTGCTTTAGCTCTGGCGGTAACTACAGATGGATGATTTCCCAATCGTAAATAATCATTATGATGAAGTGAAATATAGTTCGATATATCTTTAGGCTGATCAAAAGGGTTAGGTTTTAGGTTTGAAATAAATTCGCACACTGGCTCCATATATTCAGAATACCAATCAGGGATTCTTACCTGTCTATTACTTATCATAATATATACCTTTCTATATTTAACATATTATTACTACCTATGCTTTAAATTTAATATTAATGTGAAATATTATTTATTTTTATTTAATTAAACATTTTTATGGGGCTTGATAATATAATAAACATAATATTTATTTTATTCAGTGAATTATTACCTTTTTTGTTAACTATTTTTTTATAAGTTACTTAGTTATTTTTAAATAATTAATTATATAGTGGTGCTAATTATGAGTCTTCGAATTTAACTGCAGTATAAAATGATTTGAAAAATGTTAAAATTTACCTTCGTTATTTTAATTAATTTACATGGCTATTAACAAGCCACAGGTTGTTTCTTATCTGGCATTCAATACACAGCTAAAAATGTTCATATGGCTTCGGAAATAGCATTATTACTATCAAAAATTTTGAAACTAGACATAAAATGGCAAAAATATTCGGCTACCTGTGGTTTGTTAATAGCCATGTTAATTTATGTTCCTCAATATGCAGGACTGTTCAATGCTAACAAAATAACTTAAGACAGGTTTTAATCTATTGTAATAGAAGTATTTATGTTGAACCTTGTAACACACTTAGCAAGTATTCCTGACAGTTGATGAGGCTAGGGAATGAAATATGACTTAGGCTTAATTTTATTTTTTCGATTATGACCGGACTTTCTGGCGCAACACCCTATCGAAAGATAGACAATACATTCACAGCCATAGAAAACTCTTAAACGAATTATGTAATACCAAATGGAAACGAGCACCTGGCCATTATTCTATTCATTATGCTTTGCTGTGGATAAAACGTGGACAACCCTCAACTATTAACAACAACCGAGTAAAACAAGATTGCGGAGATAATTATTCCCGATTGATGACAAACGGGTGCTTTTAAATCCGATAGCTTCAGTAGTTCTTAGAAGCCGTATGAGGGGTTTGTGATTGAAGGCGTGCGAATAGATTCGTCAAGGCTCGAAAGGAAAAAACATTTCAATTTAGAAACCAGATATATGACAGCAATCTTGATTTATGTTTTAGACATTAAAAAACGAATATTTATCTTGCAATAAACGAAGAGTCCATATGAAGTTAAGACTTTTTGAAAGCATTGTAAAACCAGTTCTTGCACTATAATTGCGTTCAACTACGTTTTCTAGGTTAAAGCAGCTCCTAGTAATTCAGCTGGGGGATTTAATAAAAATGAAGTATGTCTATAATATTACCTATCTATTATGTTAATTGCCTTACTAGCAATATTAGAGCGTAATGACAGATCTAAGTCATTGATGTTAGAACCTGTTTTATTAAATATAGCATAGATGGTATAAGAGCCTGCTAGCCCTTCAGGAATAGCCAAGGTTAAAACTTGATGAGAAGTTTCCTCAACCTTAACTGCACTTTTGAAAACGGTGGGGGTAGAGGTGAATGTGTCTTTTTTACTTAGATATAAAAACTCACCAGTGGGTAAAAGAACAGCAACCCAGAGGTCTAATTGTTTTTCTCGTTTTATTCCTGCTTCTT
>CAZGWS010000117.1:0-9344 GCA_964528805.1 uncultured Lentimicrobiaceae bacterium
CAGCCAATTGCATGCCAATTACCAATCCTAATATTAAAAATAAATTTTTCATGTTACTTTGTTTTTTTACGATTGGCAAAATTAACTAATTTATTATAAAGAAAAAACCATGCTAAATATTATTCGAGTTAGCCTGATTAATTCATAAATTTTTGAAAATCATAGTTATTTTGTTTTTAGTAAATTACAGATAATAGATCAAAAATATAAATATTCAAAAATTTCCGAGTGCATTTATTTTAATGCATCTGCTTCGTTGCGAAACCCTTGAAATATTAGTATATATCGTCAGATTTCGACGCCTTGCATCTACATCAAACTAAACGCATGAATTATTCAGGTTAGTTGGAATTATCCAGATATCGTATTTTTTTATGCATCAATTAATATTGAAAACTCTTTTACTTTTTCCTTTTTTTCTTATAGTCTTCATTATTTAATAAAATATGCTTTGTCTTTAAATGCCCTGCCAACTCATCTTATCAACATACTATCTTACTACTGTAACAGTTCCTTTATAATTAATAGCCCGATGTTGATAATCGGTACCTGTTATTTGATAGATATAAGTTCCTGAGGGAACAAAATTGCCTTCTTTTGTTGTACCGTCCCAAAAAGTTTCGTAGTTGTGGGTACTCCATATTATGGTTCCCCATCTATCATAAATATAAAGGTTAAAATCAGTAATTGGTGTTCCTTTTATCTCAAATAAATCATTTAAACCATCATTGTTTGGTGTAAATGCCGTTGGAATAAACAGCTTTACCTCTTCGGTAAGGGCTACCATCACAGACGTTGTGTCCTGGCATCCATTTATGGTTTCAATGCGTAAATTTACTCTAAAATCACCTGCCTGAGTATATGTATGTGAGGTGTTACCAATGTCATTATTAGATTCACCATCACCAAAAGCCCATTCATAATTATCAATTAATGAATCGCTTATGCTAATGTCATTAAATTCAATAGTTGGTGTGTCAAGGGTTGTGATGTGGGGATTAGCTTCAAAAACGGCATCCGGATTTGGGTTTGCCTGAATTAAATTGGGGATAGTTTTAGTTTTGGCACATCGCTGGGTATTACTTATTGTTAAGCTAACATCAAACACCCCGGCTTGGGTGTATGTGTGGGTTGTGTTGCCGGATACAGAGTTTCCTCCCCCATCGCCAAAACTCCATTCATACACAGCCCCCGGTTGAACATCAACAGAGAAGTCAGTGAAAGACACATCAACAGGTAAGCATCCATCTATAATATCAGGGTTAAAATTTGGAGAAGGTAACGGGTTTATCGTCAGTACTTTGGCGGTGTCATTTTTACAAATATATTTGTCAACATGAAGATGCACATTGTATATTCCCGCATTGGAATATGTATGTGTTGGGTTTACTTCTGTACTTGTTTGGCTACCATCATCAAAGTTCCATATAAATGTTTCATCAGAAACGGCATCTGAATAATTAAAAGTTATTGGTTCATTTGTGCATGCATCTGTTACAGGTGTAAAACTAAAATTGGCAACCGGTGTAGGGAAAACTGTAAATAATGCAGTAGCCGTTTTATTAAAACAAAACTCAGAGGAAGCTGTTAACGTGTATTGATATGTATTTGGAATTGTTGGAGTTAGTGTAATTGATTGTGTTGTTTCGCCATCTGGTATCCAGCTCCATTGGAGGGCATTGTTTGCTGTTAATACAATGGTATCACCGGGACAAACTTCGGCACTTGCAGGATTGATAATTATTTGAGGCTCAAACAGATCAACATTAACTGTAATTGTAGCTTCCTGCTCAACATCACATAAATCCATAATCTGTAATGTGTATTCGGTTGTAACCGATGGGCTAACAGTAACCGAGTTTGAAGTTGATAATATTGTACCCGGATTGTTGGTAGCAAACCAACTAAATGACTGTGCCATAGCATTTGCAATTAGCGTGATCGAATCACCATTACAAATGTTAACATCATCGCCAAGCGTTAATTCAGATTGATTTACATCAAATGTACCGGTTGTTGTTCCGCCGCACACATCGGTAACCTCAAAACCGCAGGTCCATATATTGGCACCAACGGCATTATCATAAACTACATTTATCTCATTACCGGGAGCGTCTCCCAAGGGTTGATATGGGTTAACTTTATACCATGTAACATGGTCAATTGTGTAGTCGTTATAATTTGGCATAATTGTAGTAATGGGCACAATAACCGATTGCCCGGGTCCACATAAAAACGCATCGAGGATAGGCTCCAAAATTATTGGTTTATTATTAATTTTAACCTGTGTAGATGATGAATTGCCACAGCCATCAGTTACCAATACAGGAACCATATCGGGATTTGATTGTACTTGATAGTTAATTGTATCATTAGAAATAATATCACTATTCCAGTAATAAGATAGGGGGTCAACGCCATTTTGCGTAATATCTGTAATCGTTAAGTCAATACTTTCCTTACAATAAGCTTCATACTCTTTTGGGTTTACGGTAAACGAAATTGGCTCATTATTTCTAAGGTTAAAAAGTATTCTTCCCATAAAGCCACCACCCCATGGTCCCGGAAAATCACATGGATTTTTAGGATATTGAAAAGAAA
The DNA here is from genome assembly GCA_964528805.1 of uncultured Lentimicrobiaceae bacterium. Classification (GTDB taxonomy): domain Bacteria; phylum Bacteroidota; class Bacteroidia; order Bacteroidales; family F082. Next base: position 2,602 of record CAZGWS010000117.1, read on the forward strand.
TATTTGGGTAATCGGCACTTAGGTTAATAGCTGAAATTGTAATAACCTTTTCGGTTTCGCCGGCAAAAAAAGTAACACTATCGTTTGTAATAATGGTGCTATCTTGGTATGCAACTTCAACGTTGTTGCGATAAGCAGGCAGTTCAATTTTAAATGGCACTGAATAATCGGCTATCATTGGGTTATCTAAAGTAAATGTTGCCACTATGTGATTGCAATTTTCAATAAGATCGCCTTCAAAATTGGTATTTGTAAAGTGATACTCAACCGACCAGTTAGAATAAACCATATTTGTCATTTGTTCAATACTTAAAAGACTTTTTTCGTTTAGTAGTAAAGCTGAGTTTATTTGAAACCCCGATGGAAGCTGATCAGGAGATGGGCTGATCCAAAAGAAATCTTCAATTGCAATTTTAATATTATATCTCTTACACCGCTCTACTTCTTTTTTACGAATTTTAAGTGGGCCTAAGTCGCCAATTGTTTTAGTAAGTCCGTCAAATTGAGTTCCAAGAGCCAGCCCAAGTGGGGGAGTGTTAGGGTTTGGTTGATAATACGATGAATTATTACCGGCATTAATGTTTTGTACTGTAACCCAACGGCTTGCTTCGCTCGAACCCGGAGGTGGCGAATCATCTTCCATAAACGCAAGGTTGTGAAATCCGTATTTTTCGATGGAGATACCGAATAAATCGAATATTTGTGGAGTATTTGGGAAGTCGGTTAAATCAACATCGGTACTTGGTTGTACACTTGTTGACGGGTATTCCTCAGAAGCAAATACATAATCTAGTAGTATTTCATCGCCGTAAGGCTGATATACAAACTCTAATACCGCCGCATCTCCTGTGTAAACAATTGATGTATCTTTTGATCCAACAGCACCAAAAATTATATTATACATATTCAGCAAATCGGCATCACCCGTACTACTAAGAGGATCAAATTGATTAAACTCATCAGACTTTGCCCCAATAGTATTAGGAGCCTCGGCACTTTTTACTTTGCCATTTGAAATAATAAGCCCGTTATTGAAACCTAAATCGCTGCCATTAGAAAATTTACCAAACGCTTGTGAATTACCGGTAAAATGAATAGTGGATGTGTCAATTAATCCGCCACTACCATTAAAAATATTCATCACCCAGGCAACTAACGTATCAGAATTATAGCCTGTTGGTGTATCTTCATGTGGGAGTTCGGTTACTTGTATTGGTGTTTGTGCACACATAAATTGCGACACAGCAGCTAACAGTATAATGATAAGTGCCTTGAAAATATGGGGCAAATAATTTTTCATCCTATTAATAAAAATTTCAATATGTGTGAGATATAGAAGCAAATATGCTAACAAACCGAACCATGCAAAGGTAGGTATTAATTAATTACCAAATATCATCTAACATTTTTTCTAATTTTGCATTTCATTTTTTTACACTTGCCAATGAGTAATATTAACGAGATAAAACGACGACGAACGTTTGCTATTATAAGTCATCCCGATGCCGGAAAAACTACATTAACTGAAAAGCTGTTGCTTTTTGGAGGAGCCATACAGGTTGCCGGTGCTGTAAAATCGAATAAAATAAAAAAAACGGCAACTTCCGACTGGATGGAAATTGAGAGACAACGTGGAATTTCTGTTGCCACCTCCGTTATGGGATTCGAATACAAAGGCATTAAAATTAATATACTTGACACTCCCGGGCATCAAGATTTTCAGGAAGATACTTTTAGAACGCTTACTGCTGCAGATAGCGTTATTGTTGTTGTTGACGTTGCTAAAGGAGTTGAGCCGCAGACGGAAAAACTTGTTGAAGTTTGCAGAATGCGTAAAATTCCTATAATCGTTTTTATAAATAAAATGGATCGCCCCGGTAAAGATGCTTTTGATTTGTTAGATGAAATTGAGCAAAAACTTCACCTAACGGTTACACCACTAAGCTGGCCAATAAGCATGGGTCCCGGGTTTAAAGGCGTTTATAATGTTTTTTCTAAATCCCTAACCTTATTTAAACCCGGCACTCAGGTAGTTGAAGAAAGTGTTAAAATAGATGACCTTTCTAACCCCGACATTGATGATTATCTTGAAGAAGACGCTAATAAGCTTCGTGAAGATGTTGAACTTATTGAAGGTGTTTATCCCGATTTTGACATTGATGAATATAGGTCGGGAAATATTTCTCCAGTATTTTTTGGGAGTGCACTAAATAATTTTGGTGTTAAAGAACTTCTTGATAATTTTATTAAAATTGCACCTTCTCCTATCGGACGTGAAAGTGATGAACGTTTTGTTAATTCTGATGATGAAACTTTTAGCGGCTTTATTTTTAAAATTCATGCTAATATGGATCCTAATCACCGAGATCGTATTGCTTTTGTAAGAATTGTTTCCGGGACATTTAAGAAAAATACATATTATCTTCACATAAGGCTGAATAGAAAGTTGAAGTTTTCTAGTCCTACAGCTTTTATGGCTCAAAAAAAATCAGTTGTTGATGAGATGTACCCTGGAGATATTGTGGGTTTACATGATACCGGTAATTTTAAAATTGGTGATACGCTAACAGAAGGTGAGTTACTTAATTTTAAGGGTATTCCCAACTTCTCGCCCGAGCTTTTTAAATTTGTCGAAAATGCCGACCCAATGAAATCAAAACAATTAGCTAAAGGCATCGATCAATTAATGGATGAGGGTGTTGCCCAACTGTTCACAGGAAAAAATAACGGACGGAAAATAATTGGAACTGTGGGCGCATTACAATTTGAAGTAATCCAGTATCGCCTTGAGCACGAATATGGGGCAAAATGCCGGTTCGAGAATATTACTTTGTTCAAAACAGCTTGGTTTAAAAGTAATAACAAGGAGCAACTTAACGACTTTAGAGCTCGTAAAGCAAATCAAATTGCTATTGATAAAGAGGGACGAGAAGTGTTCCTTGCCGATACAAGATTTTCTCTCCAAATGGCTCAACAAAAATATAAGGATATTGAGTTTTATTTTACCTCAGAATTTTAATCTTACCTTCAGTCCCCTTAATATTAATTTCCACTTCGCCAGCTATATTCTTTTTATATGGCTCATCGTGTTAGATGTTTATGGATTGACATTGCAAACCTACTTATAATTATTAGCTAACAAAGGGCAATAAAAAAAGGCTGCCTTGTTATGAGCAGCCTTTTTTATTGTCCGGGATTCGTTACCCGGAGTAAATTTTATGTGCTTAAGTTATAAACTTAAATTTGTGTTAAATGCAGGTTTATTTAACAAGCATTTTTTTAGTTACAGAGTTATTTCCAATTTTAACTGTGTAGAAATAAATTCCTGAATCGAAATTGCTAACATTAACATTAAAGATATGTGAATGTGAGTTGTTATCTACATTTTCCTGATAAACAGCTTGCCCGAGTAAGTTGCTAATACTTAAGCTAATGCTACCTTCAACTTCTGTTGAAACAGTAATGCTTGTAGTGTTAACAGCAGGGTTAGGAATATTTTGCGACATTGTAAATACTTGTTTTGGCACTTCGTTAACATCAACAGGAAGTGGAGAAACAGCAAGATAAACCATGTTGTTTAACACAGGAGCATGTGTTGGAGGATCAGGTTGTAAACTATTTCCGGGAAGAGCATCTGTTTGATATAATATGTGATATTTATCACCGGGAGTTGTTTGAGCAACACTGGGGTAAACACACTCACTGTACAAATGGAAAATATCATCGGTATAGTCGGTAAAACCGCTAAATATTCCATCACCTTCGCTATAACGACCCCAAATATGACGGTAATTAGATGTACCGGCTTCATCAACAAAACCTAATGTTAATGCACTATAAAATATTTGAATTATTTTTTGACCAAAAATATCGCGAGTAGCAACAAGTTGAGGCATACTGGTAAGAGAAGCATAGTAAGTTGCAACTCCTATGATAGTATCGTTACCATGATCTTGCGTCCAGGCAGCAAGGTTTCCACTTTGATACAGTGGTTGTGTTGTCCAATCGGCAGGAAGGATATCTGATGTAATTATTGTTGTGTCAAGAGGAGGCATAGTTTCATTCCAGTAAACCAAACCATCAGAATAAGGATAGTAATATGAACCGGCATCATCGGCACTATGAATTTGTCTTCCAAAAGCAACATGAACAATATCTTCGTCATCAATAACTACAGAGTTGTAACCGTCGCCACCACCTAAGCTAGGATAAGAATCACCGGTTACGTAAAAAGGAACAACACTTTCATACATTAGGATGCGCTCCCAAGTATCTCCATTGTCAGTTGATTTCATAACAACACCATCTTTAACACCACCCCAAGCAACAAAAGCAATGGTATTACCAACAGGCTGTGCCCAACTGTAATCGTCACCACCCCAGCTACTTGTATAGTCAGAGCTAAGACCGTCAAGAACAACATTTTCTGGATCCCATGTAGCTCCGCCGTCAGTTGAACGTGAATAAAGAAGAGCACCGTCTAATCCTTGGTAAGGAGTTCCTTGATTACCTGTACCCGGTGTCATTGCAATAACCTGAATAACATCGTGGTTTGGACCTGAAGTAATCATTCGCGGCCATAATAAATCTTCGTGACCGGCAGGACCTACGAGTGTAAAATAATTCCAATCACCCTGTCCTTTATTTTCTCTCCAGCTAAAAATTAATCCGTCGGTTCCGCCTGAATGTGCACAGTTAATCTCACCGTTAGCACCAAAAGGGGCAATATTAGGCCAGCCTGTTCTTTGCTGTTCTATACGAGCTGTTGGATCGGGTCCCCAGCTTGTACCGTCAAAATAATTATAACCTGTACCACGACCGGCGTAAGCTGTTGGCTCCATACCGCGTGTCCATGTAGCGGCAATAGTACCATCATCAAAAGCATAAATTCTATTTGCCATTGATGAATTTGATTGCAGGTCGTACTTTGTTGTGCCAACAACTACGTCAAGTTCCCTTGAGTTGCTTACAGTTGGGTTAGTTACTGATTCATAAGTTGGTTGTTGCTCGGCAATTTTTTCACTTTTAACCATTTTCACGGTCTTATACCATGCTTTTGGGTGGTATTGTTTTACCTGAGCAATTCCTACACTTACAAAAGTTAATGTAAGTGCAAATAGTAATAATTTTTTCATGATTTTTAATTTTAATTTAACAAATAATTCGTTTTCTTAATTTAGGCTACAAATATAATAAATATTCTTTACTACAATTAATTATTATTTTACGCCTCAACAATTACAATTTATGATGATAGCTCATTATTTAACAAGCATTTTTTTAGTTACAGAGTTATTTCCAATTTTAGCTGTGTAGAAATAAATTCCTGAATCGAAATTGCTAACATTAACATTAAAGATATGTGAATGTGAGTTGTTATCTACATTTTCCTGATAAACAGCTTGCCCGAGTAAGTTGCTAATACTTAAGCTAATGCTACCTTCAACTTCTGTTGAAACAGTAATGCTTGTAGTGTTAACAGCAGGGTTAGGAACATTTTGCGACATTGTAAATACTTGTTTTGGCACTTCGTTAACACCAATAGGATATGGAGTAGAAAACGTGAAGTAAACCATGTTGTTTAATACAGGTGCATGTGTTGGAGGTGTAGGTTGTAAACTATTTCCGGGAAGAGCATCTGTTTGATACAAAATGTGATACATATCACCGGGGGTTGTTTGAGCCACACTAGGGTAAACACACTCGCTGTACAAATGGAAAATGTCGTCGGTATAGTCGGTAAAACCGCTAAATATTCCATCACCTTCGCTATAACGACCCCAAATATGGCGGTAGTTTGATGTTCCGGCTTCGTCAACAAAGCCCAATGTTAATCCACTATAAAATACTTGAATTATTTTTTGATTAAACTCATCGTGTGTAACTACGAGCTGTGGCATACTTGTCAGTGAAGCTCCGTAATAGGCAACTCCTATAATAGTATCATTACCATTTGGTTGTGTCCAGGCAGCAAGGTTACCATTTTGATATAATGGCTGTGTTGTCCAATCAGCAGGAAGAATATCTGACGTTATTATTGTTGTGTCAAGAGGAGGCATAGCCTCATTCCAGTAAACCAAACCATCAGAATAAGGGTAATATGACCAACCGGCCGCAGGGTCGGTATCAATATGAATTTGTCTTCCAAAAGCAACATGAACGATACTGTCTTGATCAATAACAATTGAATTATAACCATCGCCACCACCACATTTGGGTAAGTCACCCTCTTCACCGGTGAAAAAAGGCTCAGGGCTTTCATAAAAAAGAAGGCGATCCCAATTATCTCCAGCATCTGTTGATTTCATGGCAACGCCATCTTTAATACCACCAAAAGCAACAAAAGCAATAGTATTACCAACAGGTTGTGCCCAGCTGTATTCATCAGCTCTCCAGCCACTTGTGTAGTCAGACCCCAGTCCGTCAATAACTTCATTTAATGGATCCCATGTTACTCCGCCATCGCTTGAACGGGAGTACAAAAGAGCTCCATCTAATCCTTCGTAAAGAGTTCCACCACCAGCTACGCTTAGTGTTACATAAATAAGTTGGATAACATCATGATTTTCACCGGTTGTAATCATACGCGGCCAGGCTATTGTTTCATGACCGGCAGGACCTACCAGCGAGAAATGTTGCCATTCTCCCTGACCTTTATTTTCGCGCCAGCTAAAAATTAATCCGTCAGGACCAAAAGAATGAGAACATACAATCTCACCATTAGCACCATAAGGAGCAATGTT
>CAZGWS010000118.1:0-2290 GCA_964528805.1 uncultured Lentimicrobiaceae bacterium
AGTAGAACCAAGATGTATAAAATTAAAGTGTGTTTGACCGCAAGTTTGTTCAAGATATACTTCTTTAGTAAGTAAAAAACAAATAATATGAAATAAATAGTAGCAAGTATAAACAAAAAATACGCTCACAATTTCAACAATCTGTCGTTTCAATCCCTGCTACAGCATATTATTCAAATTGAATGCAAATAATTAATTAACGTACAACTAAAAATAGTAATTTTGAGCTTTTAAAATATTATATAATTATGACTTTACAGGTAAAAGGAAGACTTATACAAAAACTACCCACCGAAAGTGGCGAAGGTAGAAACGGACGTTGGGAGAAGAAGCAATTTGTTATAGAAACAGACGACCAGTATCCTAAAAAGATATGTATTGTACTATGGGGCGACAAGGTTTCAATGCTTGAACGGGTAACCGAAGGCGATATGCTTGCAGTTTCGATAAATATTGAGTCGAGAGAGTTTAACTCAAAGTGGTACACCGATTTAAGAGCATGGCGCATTGAAAAGGAAGCCGACGAGGGGAGTTCACCGGCTGCAACTAAACCAACCGATGGTACAATGCCTGCCGAGCCTCCATCCGACCTTGGTTTGCCGGAAGACGATTTACCTTTCTAAAGTGTAAAACAGCCACTATATTAAATTATTGTTATGATTCCTAATATCAAAAATTTAAAATATTCTGATTCCGGTAACTTTTTCCTAATTGCTGGACCGTGCGTTATCGAAGACGAAAAAATGGCTTACCCCATTGCAGAGTATATTGTTAAACTTGGCGATAAATATAAGATTCCTATAATATTTAAAGCTTCTTTTAAAAAGGCAAACCGTACACGAATCGATTCGTTTACCGGTATAGGCGACGAAAAAGCTTTGAAAATATTAGCAAATATAGCAAGAGAATTTGAAATCCCTGTTGTTACCGATATCCATACTGCCGACGATGCTAAATGCGCTGCACAATATGTTGATGTATTGCAGATACCGGCTTTCTTATGCCGACAAACCGACTTGCTTATCGCAGCTGCCAAAACCGGACGATTTGTTAATATAAAAAAAGGACAGTTTTTGTCTGGTAATGCAATGCAATATGCAGTTAATAAGGTTGTTAATGCCGGTAATAGTAATGTAATACTAACAGAACGCGGCTCCATGTTCGGCTATAGCGACCTAATTGTTGATTATAGAAATATTGTTGATATGCAAAAGTTTAATGTGCCCGTTGTACTTGATGTTACTCACTCTCTACAGCAACCAAACACATCTTCCGGAGTTACTGGAGGACAGCCCGAACTTATTAAAACTATCGCTATGGCAGGTATAGCCGTCGGTGCTGACGGTATTTTCCTCGAAACTCACCCCAACCCGTCCAAGGCAAAATCAGACGGTGCTAACATGCTTAAACTTAGTATGTTAGAAGATTTACTTGAAAAACTCGTAATACTTAGGAAAGCTGTTAACTAGCTTAAACAATTACAAAATTGGCGGTTAATTTTTTATTTCCTGCCAATACTAATAATATTTCCGGTAGTTTCATCAAATTGCAGCTTCGTATTTTTAAGTGGCGCAGTTGATACCGATCCCAATTGATTTATCAGAAATCTTCCGCTGTAAAAAATGTGATCATCATAATTTACTTCTACATCTGCATTGGCAGGAATACGATAATAAATTATGTTCGAACCCGAAGATAGCTTATCAGCTAACATGTCCGAAGTCTTGTCGGGGGTAATTTTAATTGAAACTGATGAACCATCATTAAACTTTATAAGTTCACCGCTTTTGTTGCTTTTCTCAGGAACAAAATACACGGTTTTTCTTCCAACACTCTTAACTTCTTTACCCAAAAATAATTCAAGATATTGAGTTTCTAATTCATGAAGCTGTTTATCCATGTACTTAATACTTGAGCCATAGTTAACTTCCTGGTATCCCGACATTAAATGATATCTGCTTTCTCTAATGTTTTTAATTTGCTTAGCAGCATCGGCAGCTTTGTCATCAATACTTTTGTCAACCCACAACGATTTAAATAAAAACCTATTTATTGTAACAGTATCAATGTTAATAGTTTTAATAATGGTGTCAACCTTTTCCTTTAGGTTGTATTGCGACATATATGGGAATTTTCTGTCTCCGCTGTCGTATATCAAAGTTTGTTCACTTGTTATTTCCTTATTTTTATGTTCAATTTGCGGTTTAGTATTAAAAGATATTAATCCGCCCATATTTGATAAGCTGAACGAAGTTGGCTTCTCATCTTTGCTTCTAACAATAGGGTATTG
>CAZGWS010000118.1:2390-9335 GCA_964528805.1 uncultured Lentimicrobiaceae bacterium
TTTTCTATCTTGGTAACAGTAACTTGGCTAAATCCATCAATAAAAAATGCAGATAATGCCAAAATAATAATTGTGCGGATAATTTGATTTTTCATATGAATATTATTTAACCAATTTCAGTAATGAATGTGTACTTTTATTTTATAAATAGTAACTCTCTGTATTTTGGTAATGGCCACAACTCGTCGTCAACAAGCATCTCTAATTTATCAACGTGTAAACGGATTTTGTCAAAATACTCAAAAACGTTAATATTATACGCCAAAGCTTTCTTGTAAATATCACCAATATGATTTGCAGTGCGTCTGGCATCAATCATTTCTTCCACATATTCTTTTATAGAAGATACATGATTTGATATGGCTTTAATTGTATTTAGCTGATTTTTAGATAGTTTTACGTATGATTTGCTATCAAGTACTTCTTTTAGACCTTTGGCATTTTCAATTAGCCTGTTTTGGTAACTAATTGCAGTAGGCAATATGTGGTTTACAGCCAAATCGCCGATAACACGTGACTCAATTTGAATTTTTTTCGTATATTTTTCTAGTTTTATTGCGTACCTTGCCTCAAGTTCTCCTCTCGACATTACATTCATTCTCTCAAATATTGTAATACTATTGTCGGAAGTAAAAGCAGCAAGAGCCTCCGGTGTTGAAGAGAAATTTGATAATCCTCTTTTTTTGGCTTCCTTTTTCCACTCTTCGCAATAGGAATTACCCTCAAAGCGAATATTTTTTGATTCATGCAAATATCGTTTTGTTACAGCAAATAAAGCTTCTTTTTTCTTTTTGCCATCCTTAATAAGGGTATCAACTTCGGTTTTAAACTTTGCAAACTGATTGGCAACAATGGTATTTAGTACAAACATTGGTTTTGCAGTATTTGCAGTAGATCCAACTGCTCTAAATTCAAATTTGTTACCTGTAAACGCAAATGGAGATGTTCTGTTTCTATCGGTATTGTCAAAAAGTATTTCCTGTATTTTTGGAATATCCAGGGTGATGTCTTTGCTGGCATGGTGGTTCATTTTACCGCGAACCTGCATTGTTTCAATTTCGTTCAATATGGCTGTAATTTGTTCACCTACAAAAACTGATATTATGGCAGGAGGTGCTTCGTTACCACCCAACCTTAGGTCGTTTCCGGCGGAGGCAACACTTGCTCTTACGAGAGCTTCATTATCGTGTATAGCTTTAAGGATATTAGCCAATATTGCGATAAACCTAAAATTATCTTCCTGACTTTTCCCCGGTGACAGCAAGTTTATTCCTGTATCTGTAGCAATAGACCAGTTGTTATGCTTTCCTGATCCGTTTATGCCTGCATACGGCTTTTCGTGCAATAGTACGTTAAAATGATGCTTTCGTGCAACTACGTCTAACAAGTGCATCAATAATTGGTTGTGGTCAACGGCAATGTTAACTTCTTCGTAAACAGGAGCACACTCAAACTGATTTGGTGCAACTTCATTATGCCTTGTTTTGATAGGGATACCTAACTTATGAGCTTCAACCTCAAGGTCTTGCATAAACGCCAGTACCCTATTGTGAATTGTTCCAAAATAGTGATCAGATAATTGCTGATCTTTAGCAGACGAATGTCCAAATACGGTTCTACCTGTTAAAACAAGATCCGGGCGAGCTACAAACAATGCCGAATCAACTAAAAAATATTCTTGTTCCCATCCGAGATTTGGAAATACTTTGTTAACGTCTCTATTGAAAAATTTACAAATACTAACAGCGGCTGTGTCAAGTGCTTGCATTGACTTTAACAAGGGTGTTTTATAATCGAGCGAATCGCCCGTATATGATACAAATATTGTAGGGATACAAAGTGTGTTTTGTAGAATAAAGGCAGGTGATGTTGGATCCCAGGCTGTATATCCGCGTGCTTCAAAAGTACTCCTTATGCCACCGGTAGGAAAACTGGATGCATCCGGCTCTTGTTGTATTAATGAGTTACCATGAAAGTCTTCTAAAGCTTTTCCCTTTTCAGTTGGACTTATAAAAGCATCATGTTTTTCGGCACTCGAACCTGTTAGTGGATGAAACCAGTGCGTGTAATGTGTAACACCTTTACTCAACGCCCATGCCTTCATCGCCGACGCTACCTGATCTGTAATCTTCCTATCAATACGTATGCTGTTCTCCATAGCTCGTATCACCCCACGATATGCCTCATCAGTTAAATATTCTTTCATAACTGTTTGGTTGAACGTCATCGAACCAAAATATTCCGATGCCTTATCTGTAGGATAATCTACATTTAAAACCGGACGGTTAAAAGTTTCTTTTAGTGCTGTAAATCTAAAGTTTGACATATTTTTTCTTTATTAATAATAATCCTAAAAATGTAATTAATCCGTTAATAATCAATAGTTCAAATCCAATTTGATAACCATTGAAAAGCACTTCGGAATAATGACTCAAAAAATAAGATAATATTGGAGCTATTACTGCAATTACCGGAATAAGCTTGTCGTTAATCTTAAATTTTGTAAACAGTCCAAATGTATATAAACCTAATAGGGGTCCGTAAGTGTATCCCGCAAAGGTAAATAATTGTGCAATAACCGATTGGTTATTAATATATTTAAATAAAATAACGACAAAAATAATGATAATAGACATTACTACGTGTACTAAGTACCTTTTTCTTTTCAGTAGCTGTGAGTTGTGTGCAAATTTTTTATCAAGCTCTAATATATCAATACTGGCTGATGTTGTTAATGCTGTTAAAGCACTATCAGCACTAGAATAAGCCGCCGACAGCAGACCGATAATAAAGACTATTCCTGCGGTTTCTCCTAAATAATTAAATGCGATATCAGGAAAAAGATTGTCGGAAGAAAGAGGTGGGGTGATGCTAAAATGACTAATGTATAAGTAAAGTATGGCACCTAAAAACAAAAAGATTAAATTAACAGGAATTAATACTAAGCCTAAAGTTGTCATATTTTTTTGTGCATCTTTTAAATTTCGGCAGCTGAGGTTTTTCTGCATCATATCTTGGTCTAAACCCGTCATCACTATTGTGATAAAGATGCCGCTGAGAAATAGTTTTATAAAATTTTGTTTGGAGTTGACGTCGGTTACAATAATATTTGAAATATCACTATGCCAGACTGTTGCAATTGCTGTTCCCATGCTTATATCCATATGTTTTAAGATAATAATAATAGTTGTAATTATTGCAATAAGCATAAAAGTTGTCTGTAATGTGTCTGTCCAGATAATGGTTTTGATACCTCCTTTTATTGTGTATAATTGGATTATTATCATAAATATGGTAACTGTTACCCAAAATGGAATATCAAAGTAGTTGAAAACAAATACTTGAAGTACCGATACAACAAGAAACATTCTAAAAGATGCTCCAATAATTCGAGAAATTAAAAAGTAAACTGAGCCGGTTTTATAAGCGTGGTTACCAAAGCGGATGTTGAGGTAACTATAAATAGATGTGAGCTTTAGCTTATAGTATAATGGTAACAATATAATAGAAATTAAAGCATATCCAATTACATAGCCAAGAACAATTACAAAATATGAAAAATGTGTTGTGCCAACCCATCCGGGAATGGATATAAAAGTAACTCCAGATAAAGAAGCTCCTATCATGCCATAAGCAACTACAAGCCATGGCGACTTATGATTACCAATAAAGAAACTTTGGTTATCAGCCTTCTGCGAAGTAAACCATGAAATGGAAAATATTATTATTGTGTATATGGCAAAACTTCCAAAAATTAATTCCGGACTCATGTCTGTTAATCATTTAATGTTGAAATACTATAGTGATTGAATTAATATTTTTAACTCGCTTAAATTGTCAATATTGATAGTTGCGATATTAGTAACGTTTTTATTATTTGTAATAAAAATGGTCTTCATGCCGGAATTATTACCAAATTCTATATCGCTTATCGAATCGCCTACCATTATGCTTTTTGTAAAGTCTATCGCAGGGAAATCATTTTTGGCTTTTTGTGCCATTTTTATTGATGGCTTCCTACAGTTATTATAAGCATCTGATAAATCTGTACAATAATATATTGCATCTATATTACCATTATTCTTAACTATTTCACCATTCATATATTTATGCAAATCAATAAGTTCATCTTCGCTCATTATTCCTTTGGCTATTCCTTGCTGGTTAGTAATAATTATAATAATGTTAAAAATAGAAGTAAAAAACGACAGGCTGTCTAACACACCGGGCAGAAATTCAAATTCAGAAGGCTTTGTTATGTAGCCACCAAACTTTCTTCTGTTAATAACACCATCCCGATCTAAAAATAATGTCCAGGTATTGTCTATTTCTGTCAAAAACCTATAGTTCATAATGCTGTTGGTTAGTTTTTATTTTCAAATGCTGTATTACTTTCCATCGTTGGGAAATAAAGTAGCTTCTATTTTTTCACAAATAACATGACCTATTAGTATATGAACTTCTTGTATCCGTGCAGTATTTTTTGATGGCACTTTTATGCAGATGTCAGCTATATTATCGATTTTACCTCCTAACATTCCTGTTAATACAATTGTAGTCATACCAATTTTTTTAGCTTCAATAGTTGCATTAATAACATTTACAGAATTTCCGGATGTTGTGATGCCAATAAAAACATCACCTTTTTTTCCGGCTGCTTTAATCATGCGAGAATAAACGTGATTGAAACCATAGTCGTTAGCAACAGCTGTTATGTAGGATGTGTTTACATTAAGAGCTTCCGCATAAAGAGGATCTCGATCGTAATTAAACCTTCCCGACAACTCAGCTGCAATATGCTGAGCATCAGATGCACTGCCGCCATTACCGCAGATTAACACTTTGCCGTTATTGTTAAAAGTATTTATGCATGAGTTTGCTGCTTTGGCAATTAAATTGATGTTGTTTTCATCATCAATAAAAAGCTGCTTTACAACAATGGATTGTTGTATTGAATTAAAGATTGTACGTGTCATGCCGGCAAAAATATAAAAATTAATAGAAGCCTCCCTAATACAAATTTATCTATTTTTGCTATGTATGAGTTTGGAAGCAAAAAAAATATTGATAAGCTACTGGGGACACTCGGCATTCCGACCAATGCAAGAGGAGATTGTTGATTCAATATTAGATGGAAAAGATACTCTTGCATTGTTGCCCACAGGTGGGGGGAAATCTGTTTGCTTTCAAATACCGGCACTAATATTAGATGGTACCTGTATTGTGATAACACCTTTAATTGCCTTAATGAAAGATCAAGTTGCTAATCTTAAAAAAAATAAGCTGAAAGCAGCTGCAATTTATTCGGGCATGCATCGTGATGAGGTAGAATCTGTTTACTCAAATGCCTTAGCAGGAAACCTTAAGTTTTTGTATATCTCGCCTGAAAGACTTGCCACACCAGTGATGCGAGACGTACTAAGCCGCATGAGAGTAAATATTTTAGCTGTTGATGAGGCTCATTGTATTTCACAATGGGGTTATGATTTCAGACCACCTTACCTTACAATAGCCGAAATAAAACCTCTTATCCCTAATGTGCCAATATTGGCTCTTACCGCTACAGCTACTCCAATTGTTGTTAACGATATAATGGAAAAGCTTGAGTTTGGTACTCCTAATGTACTTAAAACAGGTTTCGAGCGTAAGAATTTGTCTTATAATGTTGTTAAGGAGTTTGATAAAACAGGCTTTTTGTTACGGAAACTTAGAGATAATAAGGAATGCTCTGCTATTGTTTATGTTCGTAGTCGCCGGAAAACAAGAGAGTTGGCAGAAATTATGAGTAAAAATAATTTAAGCGCAACTTATTATCATGCCGGATTAGATGCCAAAACAAGAGATGTCAGGCAGCGAGATTGGGCATTGGGGAGAGTGAAAATAATTGTGGCTACAAATGCTTTCGGTATGGGAATCGACAAAGCAAATGTGAGATATGTAGTGCATTACGACTTGCCTGATTCTGTCGAATCGTACTTTCAGGAAGCAGGTAGAGCTGGTCGCGATTTGCAGCCTTCTGAAGCAATATTATTGTATAATAATAACGATATAATTAATGTAAAGGATAGGTTTAATGCTTCTTTTCCGCCAATGAGTACTATAAAAGCTGTATATAATATGATTGGGAACTATTTCCAGTTACCCGAAGGAACCGGTAAAGATGCCGGTTTTGATTTTAATATTGCAGATTTTGCACGTAGTTATAATTTTGATTTATTACATGTTTACAGCTCAATAAAATTTCTTGAAAGAGAGGGCTTTCTTCTATACATACAATCGGCTGGGCAATATTCAAAGCTATTTGTGCCTATTAATAAGGCTGAGTTGTACAAGTTTATTGTTGAAAATCCCGGATCCGACCGTTTACTTAAAGAAATTATGAGATCTTATTCGGGTATTTTTAGCGATTATATTAATATAAATGAAACACTTCTCGCTAATCGTGCAGAAATGAAACGTGATGATGTTGTTAAGAAACTCATTTATTTTAGTAAGCAGAAAATACTGAGCTATATACCCATAAAAGTTAAGCCTCAGCTAATTTTTGCTTACGAAAGACTAAGTGTAAAACATATACAGCTGTCAGATGAGAATTATAAAAATCTTAAAATATCTTCGGAGAAAAGATTGGTTGCCATGCTTGATTTTGTTACTAATTCGCTCGATTGCAGGAGTAAAATATTGCTGGAATATTTTGGCGATAAAAAAGCAAGACGCTGTGGAATATGCGACGTTTGTGTAGATAAAAATAAAATTAATTTAAACGAAATTGAGTTCTCTAATATCGAGGATCTAATAGCAGATAGTCTTAAAGATAATCCGAAACATTTATATGAGCTTCTATCGTCGGTTAAAGGATATGAAGAAGAAGATATTATTCGGGTAATCAGGTGGTTAGTCGATAATAATAAGGTGGTAAGACATAAAGATGAAACATTAAGTTGG
>CAZGWS010000119.1:0-3636 GCA_964528805.1 uncultured Lentimicrobiaceae bacterium
GTATCAAAATCCCATGAATTAAGTACCCATTTATTTTGATAATAAACACCATTAACAGTATCGCTTCCCAGTTCAAAAGTTGGCTTTTTGTATGTAGAAAATTTTCCAATGTAACCATATTTAAACAAGTTATCCCAATGGTTTGGATCACCATATTCGCCTTTGTCTTTAGTATAGTCGAATTGTAATGAGTAATAGATATTTTTAATTAGAGATGTGCTTTCCGCATCTGTTGGAAACCGTTGTACAAACCTTACGTATCCACGATAGTTAGTTGTTTTTCTGAGTGTGTTTTTATCCCAATTTGCAAGTGTGGCTCTATAATCATAATCACGTCCGTTATAATAATAATAACTACCTCCAACAGTTAGGTTAATTGTTTCCGTTGTACGGATATTTATATTACCAATAAAGTTATAACTCTGGCGTGCGGTATTTGTAGCTGTTTTTACATTTTGTAAATCATTATTTCTGATGTATTCACCATTAATAAAGGTGCCGGCACCAGAGCCTGAGGGTCTTATCGGGTTTTGTTCCAGATTTTGCAAGTTTTCGGGAGTAAGAGCATAAAAGCCTGTAGCTGATGGACGTCCGTCCTGATTAACATTGATATCACCGGCAATAAAAAAGCCAAGCAAAGAGGTCTTATTATCCTTACCTTTAATCAATGGTCCCATAACATTAAATCCAACTCTATTATGACCAAATGGGTCTAAGTATTGTGATGTTTCCAATTCAAGACCGCCACCGAATTCACGGGCAGGACCCTTTGTAGTTACATTAATAACGCCTGAAGTAACATCACCATATCGAGCAGGCACACCTCCCAAGATAACATCAACTTGCTGAATTGCTGATTGAGGAACGCTTGAGTTACCAATAACACGGATACCATCAATAAACATAGCAGTTGCATCAGAACGTGCACCGCGAACACTACCTCGCTCACCATCTTGCGAAAATACACCACCAACTGTTGTTGCAACAGCATTTGCCGTTCTATTAGGCATTTTAGAAATTTCTTTAGCTGTAATTGTAGCACCTGAGGCTGTTTGATCTTTGTCAATCAAAGGCACTTTATAATCAACAATTTCAACAACGTCAAGAGTTTCGGCTGTTGATGTTAATTCAATGTTATAAAATCTAATTTGATCGCCACCAATAATGATACCTTGTATTAACACAGTTTTATAACCCACAAAAGTTGCTTTTAGGTCATATTTACCGGGAGTAACAGGCTTAATAATATAGTTACCATCAAAGTCGGAAGTAGCACCACCAACCTGTGAGCCTTTGTTCTCCAAAATAATATTGGCAAAAGGAATTGGTTCTTTTGTGTCTTTATCAAGCACTTTTCCCTTAAGTGCACCATCTTGAGCAAAGATAGCAACGCTTGCGGTAAAAATTAAACCAAAAGTAAGGAGTAAATTTTTTAACATACCTGGAATTTTATATTAATTTAAATTCTTTTTTAATGTAACTTTAAAAGTCGGTAAATTTAGTAATATTTGATTACAACATGCAAAATAGTATTAACTTTTTTTAACATATTAGAAATAAACTCTTTTCAAAATCTCAGAATAAATAACGGCTTGTTTCAAATTTATTCTTTTTCGAGTGATATTCTTTTTAATACTATGTTCTATTTTTTTATTACTTTTATCAGATAATCGTTTGGATATTATTGTTACCGGCTCTGTTTCAGTAACATTTAAAGATTGCTCTTTGTTTCTTTCTTCATATTCATCGTTATACGAAAACAAGCTTACAGATTCGCCATTGGTATTAATGTCGGGTTTAACATTATCTTCAATTATATTTTCAACCTTAGTTGATTTGCGTATTGCAGGCTCGGGTTGTAATTCATTTGGAACTAATTCGCTAATTATCGTCTCGAAAAATGACTTATTTTTATATTTCGATTTTGTTTTATTCTTTGCTTCTTTCTTTTTTTTAGCATTGTAGAAAGAGTAAACCACCCACAGCAAACCCAAAGCTACATAAAAAAAATCTTCAAATGATGTTTTTACAATCATGGTATCAGGTAAAATCATAATAATACAATAATATTTTTGATTTGATAAAATTATATAAAAAAGATTACACTCCGGTTATAATCACAAAAAATATCTACTTTAATTTAAGAAGTGCAATAATTTCAAACGAGGTTAACAGTAAATAATATACAAAAAAAGTTCCTGTAAACGAAATGGCACCATTGCGGTTTAGCATGGCATAAACGATAATAATAATTGTGAATAGTATTAATTTGCCAAAATTAACCAACATGAAAGCATTTGTGAAATATGTTAGTCTGGCATCTAAATACTTAACTAATATGTTAAATGCGAACAATGTAAAAGCGTATAAAAATAGTAGAATAAATGGCCAGGTGTTACTTATTTTAATGGTGGGCATCCACTGTTGAACAACTACGCTTAGCAAAAATATAGTTATTGTGTAATAGCTGAAATTGACTTTGAGACGAGTAGTTTTACTTTTCATGATTTACAAGATAAATACCAACAACATAAATATAGTATGGATATTATTTTTTAAAGAGACTTCGCATGCCATAAATGACAGCTCCAACAACGCTAATGATCGTTAAAGTAACAGTAAAAACCGGGAAACTCCATTGTAGCCATGAGTCAAGGGCTTTGCCACCAAATGCTCCAATTAAAATAATAACAACCATCTGCATGCCAAGTGAAGAATACTTTGCATAAAACTTAAGAGGATTATCTTTTTTATTGTCGTTCAACGGATTATTTTTTTTGCACAGTTTTGGGTAACTCCATTTTACATGTTCCTGAAAAAACTGCTCCGGGTTCTATTGATATTTTTGTTGTAATTAAGTCGCCGGAGAATTTTGCGGTAGTTTTAAATACTGTTAAGTTAGCAACTTCGATTTTGCCTTCTACATTTCCGCATATATCAGCATCACTACAAGATATTTCGCCTTCTACATTTCCATTTTCACCAATTACAATACGTCCTTTGGCTTTAATTGTTCCCTTAATCGAACCTTCTATTCTAAAATCTCCTTCGGAAACAATATCACCAACAACGCTTGTGCCGTTAGCAATAATGTTGGGAACCTGATTGTCACCGCTGCCATTTTTATTTTTCTTCACCAGATATTTTTTTATTTTTTATAATTTTTCTCAAAGAAAGTAATGTATGCCGCTACATTTTTATCGCGATAAAATAACGGGTAATTTGTAGCAGATATTGAAAATACTAAAAAATCTTTTGCCTTCAAGCCCGAGACGACATACTCATCATTTTTGAGTGCCAGCAAGTAATTTCCAGCCTTATCTTTGTCATTAAAATTACCAATTGTTATTATTGTTTGTTGATTATCAAGCATTAAGCTTTTAACTCTAAGTCTGTTGAGCCTAAAATATTTTCTATCAAAATCAGAAATCCTAACTTTAAATGCACTAATATTAATATCTTTCGATTCAACAACAATTAGAATAAGGTGCATTTCTTTAGGACTAAAGCTATAGATAGATTCCTCATTTGCTGTACTATCACCTGTTTGGTTATTTACTCCATCGGGTACACCAATGCCATATTCTACCTGCAACGTTTGCACAATAGACTGCGCCAAAGCAGTTACCGGACTTG
>CAZGWS010000119.1:3736-9331 GCA_964528805.1 uncultured Lentimicrobiaceae bacterium
CTTAATTTTATAAAATAATCCGGATTGAGGATTACCTTTGCATAATTACTTTTAGGGAAGTTGGTTACGATAAGGTTACGATAAAAATCAGCTTTATCGGTATTCTTTTCCGCCGTGTAAACTTTATAGAGGGCATACCATGATTCGAGTTGATATTTATTATCAGGATATTTTTGTTGAAATATAATGTAAGTATTGAGGGCTAAAGTTGTATCTTTTAATTCTTCAAGATACAAATGTGCAAGTAAATTATATGCTTCAATTATTATACTGTCGGATGTTGCCAGCTGCTCAGGTGTTTGCGGTATATTTTGCAAATAAAAGGCTCTATCGCGCGGATTAGTAATAACTCTTATTGTACTGTCTGTTTCTGTAATGGTATCTTCATCCGTAAGATTTTCTTCAAAAGCCTGCATCATCATCCTCTTATCGGTGAGCCTCCACATATCTTCCAGTTTTCTATCGCCCCACTTCCTTTTAAATTCACCTCGACCGCGTCCTAATGCTGATGTATTATAAAAATACCACCCACCACCGCCAATTGCCTGATTTGGTTTCCTCCCGTTCACATCTACAAATGTAGTACCTCCACGCTCTTTTTCTTCGGCTTTTTTTGCCTGACTCTCCACATAATCGTCAATCATGCCATCAATCATAGCATACAACTTAGTAGAATCCATTTTTGCAACTACCTGCAAACTATCCTGCAAAGTTATTGTTTGCAGTTGGATAACTAATTGTGAAAGTACTGTGGCTTTATTAACTATTTCATCATAGTTTGGGTAATCTGTTGGCAGTGACATTGCTGCTGTGTCATAATAAGCCTGAGCATCAACATAATTTGCTTCATCAAAATATATATCTGCTAAACTAAGAGAGGAAGTTGTTTTTTGAACATTATCACTTACGCTTGTGCTAACAGATTTTTTTAGATAGTATGTTATTAGTGTATCTTTATTATCAGCAATAGCAATTTGGGCAAGTGCGTAATAAATTTGGTCAAGATATTCAGCGTTTTTAGTTTCTTTTGCCATTTTAAGTAACACCTTATTAATATGGTTGCTATTTCCTTCGCCATCAACATAACATTGTGCTATATTCATTTGCGCTTCAAATGCCATTTTATAAGGTGGATTTCGTTTAACTACTTTAGCGTAATAATGTGATGCTTTATTAAAGTCGTCGTCTTTCTGATTAATTTGACCAAGAATAAAATCAACACGTGTGGCAATTTGATAATCGGGTGATAACTCAAGAGCTCTTTCGAGATAAGGATATGCTGCGTTGTAATCTTTACGAGCGATGTAAAAGTCGGCGTAAACCAAGGGTATATCTTTTTCTACAGAGCGGGGGAAATTTTCATCATTCATTTTACTTTGTAATAAATTAATTGCCGCCTCGGCTTTTTCGTACCTCTCCGTTTGAATATATGTACGAGCAAGCCACAGTATTGCTTCATAACTTATTGGGGTAGATTTATTTTCTTTTGCAACATAATCAAATACTCGTCTGGCACTAGTATAGTCTTGTTTATAAAAATGAGCCATACCCATCATCAAATAACTGTCTTTAACCCATTTGCATTTTTCTTTACCGCCAAAAGTCATAGAATGCCGCTGTATTCCAATGGATGCTTTTTTAATGGTTCTATCCATTTTAGGATTTAAGGATACAGCATCTAGTTTTGTACCATAATTAAAAACCCTTAGCACATCGTTATAATCGTCTCTAACTTTATCAGACAGGAGTTGCTTTCCCTCATTAAGGCTCACCATTCCATTCCAATAAACATTATAATGGCAAGTTACATTATGGTATGCTCTGCGTGACCATGTATTTTTTTTTGTGGAACACGAGTTAGTAACCGATAATAAAATTACAGCTACAAATAAAATTAATAATGTATTTAATTTACGATTTGTCAAATTTTAAATTTATCTTGTATAACTAATATTAATTTAATTTATTATGCTGTTATTAGTAGGTTATATTACAATTAAATTAACAATGCTAATTTTATATGTAATAATGCACTGTTTCATGACTTAAAATCATATTGAATATTAAAAAGATGATAATATATCATTCACTATTATTAGTTTTGCAAAAGTAAAACTATTAAGCATATATGTCAAAATCCGAAACAAATAAAAAGTGGTATAAAAATCTTAGAGGAAAGTACCGTCTGGTAATATTTAATGATAAAACATTTGAAGACAGGTTTTCGTTTAGATTAACAAGGCTTAATGTTTTCTTAAGTTTATTTAGTGTTGGCATTATTTTTATGGCTTTAACATTTGTACTTATTGCTAACACATCATTAAAGGAATATATTCCTGGTTACCCAAACATAGTTGAACGCAGGAAACTTTATAACCTTAACATTGTTGCCGATTCGCTTATAAAAGAAATTGGAAAAAAGAATTTTTATATTCAAAATATTCAAAATATATTTAACGATAAATATTCAAATGAAGATATTAATGAAGAGGAATCCTCCGACTTTCATTATGACACGATTAAAAACAGGAAATCATACGAAGATAGTGTTTTGAGGGCAGAGTTTGAAACACAAAGTATGTATAACCTGCATTTTAATGAATCGGGACAAATGGCTCAATCCAACAAAGCATCAATAAAAAGCTTTAACTTTTTCACACCCTTGCAGGGCGTAATAACTTCAAAATTTAATTTATTAAATAACCATTTTGGTATTGACATAGTTGCAGCACACAATGAAGCCGTAAAGGCAACATTAGATGGAACTGTAATTTTTTCGGGCTGGACATTGGAGACAGGATACATAATTTGCATGCAACACGACAGGAACTTTGTTTCAGTATATAAACATAACTCGGTGCTGTTAAAAAAGGAGGGGGACCATGTTATGGCCGGCGAGCCAATTGCAATATCGGGACAATCGGGGGAGCTGACTACAGGACCTCATTTACATTTTGAACTTTGGGAAAATGGCTCACCTGTAAACCCTGAAGAATATATCCTATTTAATTAATTTTATGAGAAAACGAATTGCAATATTGGGTTCAACAGGCTCTGTTGGCACACAAGCTCTTAATGTTATTTATGAACAAAATGATTATTTTAGCGTTGAAGTATTAACCGCTTTTAACAATGCCGATTTGCTCATTTTGCAAGCTATTAAATTTTTACCAAACGTTGTAGTAATTGGTAATAAAAGCTTATACACAAAAGTAAACAATGCGTTAAGTAATTATGATATAAAGGTTTATGCCGGACAAGACGCCATTAGCCAAATTTTAGAAATGACCACAATAGATATTGTGCTTATTGGCATTGTTGGCATAGCTGCGCTTAAACCGGTATTAGCGGCAATATATAATAAAAAGAAAATTGCCCTTGCAAATAAGGAGAGTTTGGTAGTTGCAGGTGAGATAATTTCCAAAGCAGCCATCGAAAATGGTGCCCAAATAATACCCATTGACTCAGAGCACTCAGCAATTTTTCAATGTTTGATGGGTGAAATTGACAACCCCGTTGAGAAAATTGTTTTAACAGCATCAGGTGGTCCATTTCTGAAAAAAGATATTAGCCATCTTAAATATGTTACGCCAAAAGAAGCATTGAACCATCCCACATGGAAAATGGGTAAAAAAATAAGCATCGATTCTGCAACATTAATGAATAAAGGGCTGGAAGCTATTGAGGCTCATTGGTTATTTAACATCCCATCATCAAATATAGAAATTATTATTCACCCACAAAATATAATTCGTTCCCTTGTTTATTTTTCAGATAAATCTGTAAAAACTCTGCTTAGCATTGCCGATATGCGTATCCCAATTCAGTTTGCCTTATCATATCCACAAAGATTATCAAGCTCAATTCCTAATCTCGATTTAGTTAAAGTAAACACCTTAAATTTTGAAAGCCCTGATGTGAAAAAATTTCGTAATCTTGCACTCGCTTTTAAAGCCATGGAAATTGGAGGAAATATGCCTTGTATTTTGAATGCTGCAAACGATATAGCCGTTAAGGCATTTTTAGATAAAAAAATTGGGTTTCATCAGATTCCTGATATTATTGAAAGAAGCATGCAATTTATACCAATAATTAGTAATCCTGCTTTAGACAGCTATTTTGAAACTGATAAAATTACAAGATTAAAAGCAATTGAATTAGTCAAGTCTGAGAGAAAAAGTTGAAGATTGAATACACTTTAATAAGCATGCTGCGTTAAGAAATTAAATTAAAAAGAAAACAATAATTATTAAATAAATATTAATGGAAATACTAATCCAAATACTTCAGCTCCTGTTGAGCTTGTCGATATTAGTAATAATTCATGAACTTGGACATTTTACTGCCGCAAAAATATTTAAAACACGTGTTGAAAAGTTTTACTTATTCTTCAACCCCTGGTTCTCAATATTCAAATTTAAATATAAAGGCACTGAGTATGGATTGGGCTGGTTACCACTTGGTGGATACGTAAAAATTTCGGGCATGATTGACGAATCTATGGACAAAGAGGCTATGAAATTACCTCCCCAACCGTGGGAATTTCGCTCAAAACCTGCGTGGCAGCGACTAATTATTATGTTAGGTGGTGTAATTATGAATATTGTACTTGCTGTATTAATTTACATTACCATGCTTTCGTATTGGGGCGACGAATACCTTAGCACTAAAGAAGTTAACAAGTATGGTATCAGACCTGACAGCCTTGCCATGGAAATGGGGTTTAAGCCCGGTGATAAAATTATCTCGCTTGACGGAGTTTATGTTGATGACTTTAGTAAAATACCAATGAACCTGGTGTTAAATGAGGTTAAATCGGTAAAAATTATTCGCGGCGGCGAAACTGATGATATATTAATCCCTGATGGAAGCCTAAATAAACTAATTAATCATAAGTCTCCTATTTTTTCAGTTCGCATACCTTTTGTTGCTGAGAAGTTCTCAAAAGGATCTGTGGCAAAGGCATCTGGAATGAAAGTAGATGATGTAATAATTGGCATAAATGGCAAAAGTCTTATCTTTTTTAATGATTTTAGAGATGAGATTCAGCATCATAAAAACGAAAGTGTAGTTATATCAGTATTACGCAATGCCGACACAGTTAATTTACCAATGCAGTTGGGTGATGATGGGCTTATTGGCGTTTATCCGGATAGTAAACTTAGTGAATTTTTTAATTTAAGCACAAAAAAATACACAATATTTGAGGCTGTTCCTGCCGGTTTTAGCAAAACGATCGGCGGCATTAATAATTATTTAAAGCAGCTAAAATTACTATTTTCACCAAAAGTAAAAGCTTATGAAGGCGTTGGCGGATTTATCACAATTGGCAGTATCTTCCCCGAACAGTGGCATTGGCAAAGTTTTTGGAAACTTACTGCATTCCTTTCAATAATGCTTGCTATAATAAATATCCTGCCAATACCGGCGTTGGATGGCGGTCATGTGTTATTTTTACTTTACGAGATAATAGCAAGGCGCAAACCAAGTGATAAGTTTTTAGAATATGCTCAAATTGTTGGTATGATTATACTATTTAGTCTGATGATATTTGCCAACGGTAATGATATTTACAAGCTGTTTAAATAAAAACTG
>CAZGWS010000120.1:0-9300 GCA_964528805.1 uncultured Lentimicrobiaceae bacterium
CCTCTTTCATTTTTTTGTGACATGAAGTGCAGTGATACGTTGACCCGTGTGAACCATCCTCATGTAGAAAATCAGAAGGATAAGGAGCAACAGACCAGCCGCTTGCCAAATCCCACAAGCTAGGCTCACCATCGCTAGCAGGTACGACAGGTTTTGACTTGCGGCCACAACATTCACAGACGGCACTTACTTTGTTTTTTGTTTTAGTAAAAATATGGTTAACGTAAGAAGTTAAATCATTCATCGGAATAAGCCTCCGTCCACAGCGAGCAATAATCATTAAATGGGGGGGCGCCCCCATCAACAACACAATCGAACGTATCTTTTAAAAATAAATTGCTTTGTGTGCAAAGCCAGCGGCCGTTTGGCCTGGCTTCAACATGATGGCAAGTAAAACAATTTTGATGTGGTTCCGGTTGTTGTTGTGGCTGGCTCATGACTAATCCCCCGATTAAATCCCGAAAAAAATTAAAAAGAATGTTCGGCTAAGCGGTTGTGCACGAAGCCGAACAGGGTTCGCGTGAGGGGTTGTGTCTTCTGTATTGGGATTAGGAACAGAGACGCCACAACGCGATAACTGCACTATAGGGCATACCAAATATACTAGTCAATCCTAGATTTCCGTTGATATTGCTTGAACGTGTAACTATTATTGACTAAGGGGCAGGAACTAACAGAGGCGTTAAAAATGAATGTATCAGCTAAGTACCTTGATTTACTTCAAGAAAAAACCGAAACGGGCACTGACTATGCCGTTGGAAAATTGCTAAATGAAAGCCGCAGCAGATTAAGCGGTTACAGAACGGGCAGAAACAAATTCGACGAAGATATGTGTTTCAAGGTAGCCGATGCTTTGGGGGTTGACCCTATGGAGGTGATCGCAGCTATAAAACTCGAACAATGTTATGAAAAAGAAGAAACCGAAAAAGCCGGTTTTTGGTCTAAAACATTAAAAAATACAAGCACTTCGCTTGCCGCTGGGTTCCTTGCTTTGGCAATGACTTTGCCTGGTAAAGTGGAGGCGGATCAATTTAACATAACTTCTTTTACGACCGCTTTTAACAATAATATATATTATGCCGCTTTCTTTGCTTTCTTTCTTCCGTTGCTGCTATGCCATTTTATTATTAATTTATTTCCACAAAAAACTAAAGGTTATCTCAACCCGCCCGATATACTGCCCATTCCTGCATACGTTTAATAATAAAAATATAATTA
This sequence comes from uncultured Lentimicrobiaceae bacterium, assembly GCA_964528805.1. GTDB lineage: Bacteria > Bacteroidota > Bacteroidia > Bacteroidales > F082. The sequence goes on from CAZGWS010000120.1 coordinate 1,219, forward strand.
GGTGGTTTTTTATGGGAAGGGATAAAACGTGGCCAGGCTTTGCCTCGGTAATAAGAGACAGTAATTATACAAATGACCAGGTAATGCGGATGCTCGGTATTTGTGAAGATACACTTTTGACCTGGTACAGTTCAGGTGCACCGATACCAGCACACCTGGCCATTCGTGCCAGGACAAATCTGGGCTTTTGTGATTCGGCATTTCATGGCTGGCGAGTAGAAAACGGCTGGTTGATTGCACCGAACAGTCGAAAAATTTCTATAAGGCGGCTGTCACGAATTGCGGAGGTGCAAGCCGATCATGCCATTCGATTAGTTACAGTAAATTCCTGATAACTTCGGGCAAGCCTGACTTTAAGGCTTTGCCTGTATCCACCGCAACATTCAACACACCGTTATTGTATGAAGTTGAAACAGGTGAACCATATTTATTCTTGTTTGCTGTTTTACCCCAGGCAATACCCAAAAACACCCCGACCGCGAACCCTGCCCCGACTGCCCCTGACGTTTTTATAACGTTAATCAGTTTCATTTTTTCTTAGAAGCTTTTTTCTTTTTAGCTTTTTTCTTTTTAGCTTTTTTCTTAGAAGCTTTTTCCATGGCTTCATTTTCTTTTGCTACTCGTGTCAATTCCTTAATACGGTTTTGTTTAACAATTCGTAAACGTGAACTCATTTGAACTTACCTCTATATAAATTATTAACGTCACTTTCAATTTTCGAAATACGGCCTTCATGGTCGAATATATTCTCATTTAATGAACTCAAATTAATATTGATATTGTTCATAATAAACAAAACTAAAGCCAAAAGTATCGGCGTGATTAACCGTAAAACTACAGCATAATGCTCCGCTGTTTTATTCATATGGTTTATTGAGTTTGTCGACTTGTTTTTGAACCAGCGGCGTCATAACAACAAGCACCAAGCCCGCTAACACTAAAGTTAAAAATTGTTTTTTATCAACTGCCATTTTTTAAACCCTTATACATTTGTATTGCTCTAGGAACATCTTTAAATATAACCCGTGAACCAAACCAAAAAGTGATTACCGTCCAAATAATATTCTGCATGAAGGGGTCAATGTCACCTGTTCGCGGTAACTCCCACCATCCAATCAAGCCGCCTATAACCCATCCTGTTATAACCGGCCTGGGTAATCTGTTCATGGCATCAACAAAAATGTCGAGCCAACTTTCATGAACATATTGTTTCATGTTGCGTGCAGAGTTTTGCGATTCGTCCCCTGCTTGCTGGTCTTCAATATTCATTTTATGTTCTGTAACGGGCGAAGGATTCCACCTATCAATCGTATCGGATATCTCACCCACAACGCCTTTGCCATTGCTGGAACTTCCAAACAATAGGCCGACTGTTTTACCTATCCAGCTAAACATTAAATTTGTTCCTGGACTTTAACGGGTCCACCTTCACGGCAACTTATCGCATCAGGATTAAACGCGCAAAATAACCATGAGCCTAAATCTTTGCTTTTGCCATCCGTTAAATCATTGACCACTTTGGACGCGCCCTGGTTAATTATATTTTCATCGTTAACAGGGTTGATTGCGCTCCCTACTTCGCTGGCTATCTCTGTGACTTTGTTGCTTGTCTTATTAACAAAATAAACACCCGCACCAATGACAAGGCCGCCTAGTATCAATGTAGTAGGATTTACTTTGCTAACGAATGAACTTAAGCCCATGCCAGGGAAACCCCATTTTTGATAGTTGCATCATCATAAGGCTGCAAACCGTTTTCATGTTTGATGATTGCCTGGCTAATTTCAAAGGCATAATCTTCAAAATTGATTTTTTGTTCTGGTTCAACCCCGACACGTTTGGCCACTGATTTAATATAACTTTGTGTATCGTTTTCATTGGGAGGGGCCCAACGATTAATTAACTGACTAATCGTATTAAAACCATATTTATTTCTGTATGTTTTAATAATTTTATTCATGGCGCGAATGCCATAAACAGGATCGTCAAATTGATAAAAACGGCTGTCTGTTTGGGAGCGGCTTAACCCATCCCAGTCAATGCCGTTGTTCTCAAGGTTGCCAGGGTTATTGTTTCGTAAGCCGCGTGTCATGTTGTATACCACCACCCCGCCACCGCCGAACACGATAAGCGCAGCAACAGAAAATAATAATATTTTTCCATTCATTAAACCGCTTTAGCTTTGAGAATGTTGGCTTCAAGTTCGGCAATAACCTCATCACGATTATGCCCTGCTTTTTCTTCAATGAGTTCCTGTTCCCAAACCGGCAATAGTGCTGCCAGATTATTATTATTATCACTAACCGCTTGAACATCTTCGTCCGCTTTTAACGCTGCATCAATCAAATCCATTTTTGCATCGGCATTAATTTTTATTGCCATAATTCCATCAATACGAGCGGCGGTATCACCGACAAAATCGGGGTAAGCTTGCGTATGCCTTGCTAAAGCGTCATACATTGCTTTTCTGTTTATTTTTTTAGTCATGCCTATACCTATTATTTAATCGTGTACTCCAACCAGGCATGATACGTGCTTATTGATCCGCTATACTGCAAATACACCCCCATGCCCGCCGGTATTATTTTAGTTTCCGTTAGTTTGCTTAGGTTTACACCATATGGATTAACTGAAGCACTAGTGGCCAGGGCTATTGTATTTGCGTCAGTGTCATCCCATGACAACGGTGCACTATTTTTCGCCATAAAACGTCCTGCATCAGCCACGGAGACCCATATCCCGACCCCGTGAATAATTACTCCATTAACGTTAGCCGCTGGTGTAACAATTGTTTGAAGTGCAACCGTGGCAAGCGAAGAGAAATATTGCTCTGCTAATTCGTCTGGTGTTGGCGGGTTAATTACTTGCTGTATGCTTGGCGTGTTTGCAATGTCAACCGAACCCGTTGAACGGTTTAATCGGGTGCGTTCGGATGACGTTTCAACTTTGATAGTGTTAGCGGTTGCACAACTAATTTCAACAGAAGTGAAAACGCGGTCTTGACCAGTTAAAGGAACACCGAAAAATTCCCAGCCTTCTTGTACATCTTCAGCCGTGTGTATCGTTTGACCATTGCGCTTTATATTTACCGTTACGTCATCGCCTGATACGTCATGAATATAAAATGAATTACCGCCTCCAACGATTAACGGGTCACCGGCTGAAATTGTTTTTTCTTTTGTACTCATTTTGTACTCATTTTTTAAATACCAATGCAGCCGCAACAAGTGCCGCGCCACCTACTAACCATTTTAGAGAGTCTTCAAATACAGTCGTGTTAGCCTGTTTCTTAACTTCTTTAATACCTTTGATGCCTTCAAGGGAAACAGTCTGATTACTTTTTAGTGCAGCACCGAAGCTGTCTTTGATTAAAGAAAACGCACCGGATATGGCACCACCATCAAGAACGCTAATCGTTGAGCCGGCGGAAGACGTTAAACTTTGCCCACCATTGTCGGCACCACTTGAAGCGTTTTGCGTAATCGTTTCGTTTTGGTTTTCGGAAGAACTACCGAGTATGGCTAAGCCCATTGTGAATACCTTTTATTTTTTTAAAACGGCAAGCATGGCAACGAATAGAACGCCTGAACCTAACAACAAAAGATTGTCACGGCCAATGCTGGCCAACGCACCTTTATTGCCAAAGGTTATATTGCCCTGGCTAATTCGATTGATGGCTGTTTGTGTTGCAGTACTTCGGCTTGTGATGGTTGTATTACCACCGCCACCGGCACCACCTTCGCCACCGCCGAGCCCCATCAAAGGCATTATTTATTTACCGCCATAAAAGCAACAACACCGGCAATGACCAAGCCACCAATTAACCAGGGACTATCAAATGATGATGAAGGGACAATGCCTGCACGTTGAGCCACACCATTTGGGGCGACTTCATATTGCCTGGTCGGTTGATTTACTTTGTAAGGTCGTTCGATTTCAGCATCGACATACTTTGGTAAACCTTCGGAAAAAACAGTGCTGATTCCTTCGGTTAAACTTCCTGTAAGTTGATCCCATGCACTTGGTTCTGCCATGGTTTACACCTCTGTAAAAAAATAAATTAAAAAGCTGAAAGGCCAACTTTATTAAAGCTGACTTAACGTAGTGTAAAGCTCAGAAATCACGGTAAATCCCGTGTCCGCTGCACTAAACGTTGCTTTCCATTCAAAGTTGGAACGTTGGCCGTTATCACGAATAGTTGGTATCGCTTCGCTTTGGTTGTCACGGAACAAAGGGTCGAAACAAAAATGTCCTGCCTGAGTTGAGCGTGTGAGTTCATTTTGTAGAAACTGATCATCAGCTAACGCGTCTGATTCCCAAATCATCACGCTGTCTTTTTTCACTTCCAAATTTGTTAAGTATGTATGGAAAAAATGAGCCCGTTTTAGCAAGGTGCCATCACTTGAACCCATGGGAAGATCAAGATTATAAGTAGCAGCACCACCAGCAGGCGGCTGAGATTGTAAAAACGCACGGAACATAAGTTTTGTGCCATCATTTACATTTTTTGGGTCAGAGCGTAAAGCGAAGGCTTTAAGCGTTGGGTCGGTTGCACCACCTATGTCAACTTCCATCGAGAAAGATGAGTAACTAACCGATGTGTCAAGACCTCCGATGTCTTCACCAACGATAGTACGTGCAGTTGGTTCTTTAAACCAAATCGGCAAATACGTTGCATTTGCTGTATGGCCTAAATATGAATTGATTGAATCCATTTGAGAGCCGGAAATTTCAACGATACGTTTTCCACCAAGATTAATTCGTATTTCATCAATGTCGGTTTTAACAAAAGCCGTTCCGCCGAGTTTTAACATAATACAGTCATATGTTTCACCTTGAGGGATAACCGGCATAACACACGTTAAATTTGCGCCCACGTTTTGAAGTGGTGGTAATTCTACTTTGCTCATAATAAAAAGCTCCAGCTTATTGAGGAATCAGCCGTCGTCGCGACGGTTTAAAAAATTAGTTAATTTATAAAACGATTAAACGTAATCCTGAACAACTGGGATTTTCTTTGCTATTACATTTGCAACAACAGCAACAACCGCAATCGTTAAATATTTTTTAATGTCTTTCATGTTCACAGTCTCCAAACGGATTGAAATAATTTAATATCATGTTCTGGAACTGATTCAAGACGTTCTGAAACAAAAAAACAAGGGAGGGCAAGCACTATCCCTGCCCTTTTGAATGGATTTATTTTTTATACTTGAGCTTTACCAGTGTTGGTTCCTGCCCTGGTTCCTTAACCAAGAATTGAAGGGGTTGTAATTGCTTTATGAGTTCCGGCTTTATCCCTGCCCGTTTAGCAACCATCGGCAAATCATATTCGTCCTGCATCCCGATATATTTATATTTACATTGGGTATAGGCCGTTTTTGGTACTTCTGTAGAACGCTGAGCAGCTAAACCCATTACACCACCATATTTTCGGGATTGTCTTAACAGTTGCGCGAATCGACCCCGGGCATTTCCGGAACTGTCAACACTTGCTGAGAGTTCTTCGATTGAAATGTATAAAATATTATTCCCATCTAATGCAGCCCACACTAAATCGCACCAGGTATCAAAATTAGTTTTTGAATTGTCACCACTATAAGCAATGCGAAAACCTTTTTTCGATTTCATGCCTTTGATTAAAGCTTCTTTAAACGCTGCAACAGTTCGCGCACGAAAATTTACTTTGTGGTCTTCATCTGGGTCAAAAAAAACATGTCTGACACCTTTAGCAGGTATATCTTTGTTTTGTTTTATGGCCTGGCTTTTACCCGCGCCACTTGTGGCCAGGTAAATGCAATGTCTATTTGGTAATGCTGGGTTCGGATTTCTCGCCATCTTCATTTTTATCCTGGTCTGGTTTTTTATCTCTACCGGCTAATTCAATTTCACCCATTATCGGAACTAATAACAAAGCTAATGATGCCCCGACTAGAGCCCAAGCTGGACTTAATTCACTGGTTCCAAATTCTTTTTGGTACCAGGTCGCACACGTTTTTCCATAATCTAGACCCTGTTCTGGTTCAATGTGCCAATGTTCACCCCTGGCCTTTTCGGCAACACCAAAAATCATAACAGTCATTCCGCCTATAACATCAGCTAGTTCTGGGTCAAAGGCTTGCCCGGGTGCGGGACCTGGTCCAGATTCATTGTTTGGGATGCCGTTGAATTCATCGGCAGGAATAAATACGCCTTCTAAATCAGAAAGCACATCGTCGGTTTTATTTTCTTTTTCGTCACTCATAATTTATAACTCGAAATCATTTATTGAAGATAAAAAACCTTTTTTCTTTTCTGGTTTATGTTCAGTTTGGAAGTCATCCGTTTTAACTTCCTTTTTTTCTTCATCCATTACACTAACAACAGCGTCCATAAAATCATTTTTTTCGGGTTCTTCTGTTTTTTGTGCTGGTGAATCAAATACGCCATTATCTAAAATATAATCCTGGAATGCCTGGCCTCTTAATCGAACAATGCCGTGTTCCTTACAATTCAAATAGAGTTTTCCTTCGTTTTTTTCTTTTCTAATATCGGCTTGCTCTGTGCATTCCCTGGAATAACACAAACATTTACCGATTGTTTTATTTATTGGTTTTGGCATCGTTCAACAACTCCAATGTTTCAATGTTTAAAAAAACAGCCTCTTTTAAAAGTTTACTTTTCGTAAGCAAAGCCATGCCCTGAACCGGCTCCAGTTCCGTTCTAATCTGCTTTAAACGTTCTATATTCTTGGTAACTTTGCTCATCTAATCCGCCTCCAGGGTCGTGAAAATAGTTATGTGCTTGTAAATCGTCGTGAGGTTCAAAAAAGTTATTCCCCCGTATCGAGTCAACGCTATAAGAACCACACTCGGTAAAAATTACTTTACCTATTAAATTGGCATTGAAGCCGTCTTTGTCTGGCTCACCGTGAATCATTGCATTGCGTAACTTCACTTTAATGCGGTTGCGTTCTTTTAAGTGTTCGGTTTTTTGTTCGTTTGTCAGGCCGTCAGGGAGCGTGTAAACGTCTTTCCATAAACATTCATCAAAGTTCACGCCTGTTAAGTAACTGCCTACATCTGCCCATGTGACTACGCGTGCTCGTTCTGTACCAGGCATTTCATTCCACCGACGCTCATGCACTTTGTATAAGCAGCCGTATGCGCGTGTTCGACGGAACATTTTGTTTGCTTTAAACCATTCCAGCCAAGTTTCTTGAGGCCAGTCACACATCCACGGCGCAAGCGTTTTATTTTGTTCCATCTTTGCTTCAGACTTAACGGGTAAAATTTGCGCTGAATATTTAATTGCTTCGAGCAACGCTTTGCGAAAATTGAATGCATCTTTTTTAACCTCGTTGAAATAAACGTTTTTATTCCAAAGGTCACGGGCAAGCGCCCAATCGAAACGGCCTTTGACCAGGAGAAAAACATTTAGGTGCACGTTCCAGGTATTGCTTGCGGAAAGGGGATCTTCTTGAATGATTAATGAGCCATCGAGGGCAATTGCATCTGGGGGGAAGACAATGTCTTTAATGAAACTTCGGATTCGTTTAGGTTCACCATACACGTCAAAGAATTTGACCGGGCAGAAAGCACCTGCAAATTCCGTCTTATTATTTTTATCAGTTGCATGTTGTCGTTTATCATCTTGAGCGAAGTATTTAAGTGTTGTTGTAAATCGTTTGAACTTTTCAATAATTTCTTTTTTTCCATCTTTCAATTTTCCCAGGGAATAATTTTCATCAGTAAAAACAGAATAAAAAACGCGGTTGCGTCCGTCCTCTTTTGCATAATTTAATAATTCAGGCAAATAGAATTCTGCCAGGCGTTGCGACTCTTCACGGGATTCATCAGGGCAGAGTTTAGTTTGCGAACATTTATGATCCCATGCAATGTATCGTTCTTCATCTTCCTGCATTAACCGGCCAGTTTGCCTACAGTTAAACATTTCCAGGGAAACATTTAATAGATGTTGTTTAAGCTCTTGATCGTCTAAATCGCTTAACCCGTTTGCAATATTTTCAATGTAACCGGCAAGCTGTTGTTCTGCCCTTCTACGTTCTGCGTAAGGCTCCATCATTTCGGTTAAGTCTGATTT